>JAPYNK010000076.1 GCA_028285825.1 Arenicellales bacterium
TCGGGATCATCGCGATCTGGTCGGAATTCTGGGGGACTGGCCGGGCCTGGCGATGCTCCCGGGCTATCCGGGCCGACTGCATGCCGAATGCTCGGGAGGCAGTGCAGCTCAAGCAATGTTTCACACATCCCGGAATTTCATCACCATTTATCTTTGGCTGTACAGATTGGGCATCATTCCTAAAAAGTTTTTTGTTGACCCATTGAATTTTTCGTAATCCGCCATCATATGCGAATTTCCTACTATAATAGTAGGAAATTATTTTACTCACGCTGGAGAACTTTCATGGACTGCGAAGACTGGACAGGCATGCAGAATGCCGAGACTGGCAACTGGGGAGAGGAGCGGTGCGACTGACTTCGAGAGGCAGGTATGCGGTCTCTGCGATGATTGATTTATCGGTTAACCAGGGTGAAGGCCCGGTGACCCTGAAACGCATCTCCGAGAACCAGAGTATCTCATTATCCTATCTTGAGCAGCTGTTTGCCAAGTTGAAAAAGCGTGATCTGGTTTCCGGCACTCGTGGCCCCGGTGGCGGGTACATTCTGGCACGTGATGCCGACAAGATCAGTATCGCTGATATCGTGCTGGCGGTAGATGAGCCGCTTGATATCACCGAATGCGAGGGAAAGATGGATTGCCACGATGGCAAGAAGTGTGTTGCCCACGGATTATGGAGCGAGCTGAGTGATCGATTGCACGAGTTTCTCTCGGGTATTTATCTCGGTGAACTGATGGGAGATGCCGAGCCTCCGGCTGAAATGCCTGGTCGACAAAGGGTTAAGGCTCCCTCACTGTCGGCTGAACAAGGTTAATGGATAAAACGGAAACTGACATGAATGAGCAGATTGATACTGAAGAACATCTGGAGTCGTTGACCCAGCGCGAATACAAGGAGGGGTTTGTAACGGACATTGATGCCGATACACTGCCCCCAGGTTTGGATGAAGATATTATCCGCACTATTTCGACCAAAAAGGAAGAACCGGAATTCCTGCTTGAGTGGCGTCTCAATGCCTACCGCAACTGGTTGAAGATGCGGGAACCGGACTGGCCGCATCTGCATTATCCGAAAATCGATTTTCAGGAAATCAGCTATTTTTCTGCCCCGAAACAGAAAAAGCTTCTGGATAGCCTCGACGAAGTGGACCCGAAACTACTCGAGACCTATGAAAAGCTGGGCATTCCTCTGGACGAGCAGAAGGCACTGGCCGGTGTCAAGGTTGCCGTCGATGCGGTTTTCGACAGCGTTTCCGTGGCTACAACGTTCAAGGAAACGCTGGCCGAAGCAGGCGTCATTTTCTGTCCCCTTTCGGAAGCGGTTACGGATTATCCGGAGTTGGTGCAGCAATATCTGGGCTCGGTTGTACCGCCGGGTGACAATTACTATGCCGCACTGAATTCTGCGGTCTACAGCGAAGGGTCCTTTGTCTATGTGCCCAAGGGCGTGCGCTGTCCGATGGAACTGTCCACTTATTTCAGGATCAACGCCATGAACACCGGTCAGTTCGAGCGCACCCTGATCATAGCGGATGAAGACAGTTACGTAAGTTATCTTGAGGGTTGCACTGCACCCATGCGGGATGAAAATCAACTGCATGCCGCAGTGGTTGAACTGGTTGCCATGAAAGGTGCTGAAATCAAGTATTCCACTGTTCAGAACTGGTATCCGGGCGATGAAAATGGCAAGGGAGGAATTTACAACTTTGTCACCAAGAGAGGAGTCTGCAAGGGCGAAGGCTCGAAAATATCCTGGACTCAGGTCGAGACCGGTTCGGCCATTACCTGGAAATACCCGAGTGTGGTTCTCGAAGGCGATAACTCGGTGGGTGAGTTCTACTCAGTGGCACTGACCGGAAATTACCAGCAGGCTGACACCGGCACCAAGATGGTGCATGTTGGCAAGAACGCGAGAAGCACCATTATCTCGAAAGGCATTTCTGCCGGACATGGCCAGAACTCGTACCGTGGGCTGGTAAAAATTCTCAAGGGAGCGGAAAATGCCCGCAACTACTCGCAATGTGATTCACTGTTGATGGGCGACAAGTGCGGAGCCCATACCTTTCCGTATATCGAGGTGAAGAATCCCGATGCCGTGGTTGAGCATGAGGCAACCACATCCAAGATCAGCGAGGATCAGCTGTTTTACTGCCGACAGCGGGGCTTGTCCGAGGAAGATGCCGTATCCATGATCGTCAATGGTTTCTGTAAAGAGGTGTTCAAGGAATTACCCATGGAGTTCGCGGTCGAAGCGCAGAAATTGCTGAGTATCAGTCTTGAGGGTGCAGTTGGATAGCCCGGTTGGTCATTACTACTGGATAAGGAATATGTTGAAAATTAATAATTTGCGTGCAAGCGTTGAGGGCAAGCCGATTCTCAATGGCTTGAGCCTGGAAGTAAACGCTGGCGAAGTGCATGCCGTGATGGGCCCCAATGGATCGGGAAAAAGCACGTTGGCCAATGTTCTGGCTGGTCGCGACCAGTATGAGGTGACTTCAGGAACAGTGACTTTCAAGGGCCGGGAATTACTGGAAGTGGAGCCTGAAATTCGGGCCCGTGAAGGACTGTTTCTGGCTTTTCAGTATCCGGTTGAAATTCCCGGGGTCAGCAATGTGCACATGCTGAAGGCCGCACTCAATGCAATGCGCACCCATCAGGGCGAGAAGGAACTGGATGCGGTGAGTTTTCTGAAACTGATCAAGGAAAAAGCCGAATTGGTTGGCATGAAGCAGGAATTTCTCTATCGAGCAGTCAACGAGGGGTTCTCGGGAGGCGAGAAGAAACGCAATGAAGTGTTGCAGATGTCACTGTTTGAGCCACTGTTGAGCGTGCTCGACGAGACCGATTCGGGTCTCGATATTGATGCGCTCAGGATTGTCGCTGAGGGCATTAACAGCTTGCGAAGCCCTGAACGCGCAATGCTGGTCGTGACCCATTACCAGAGATTGCTGGATTATATCGAGCCGGATTTCGTCCATGTTCTGGCGCATGGGAGAATCATTCGTTCGGGTGGAAAGGAACTGGCTATAGAACTTGAGGAACACGGATATGGATGGGTCGAAGAGCATGCCTGCACAGCTTGATACGCATCATGATCCGCAAGTCCAGCCCTATCTGGATTTGCATGATCAGACTCGTAGCCTGTTGCCGGGTGAAGACATTGAGTGGCATTCGCTTTGGCGTCACGGTTGCCTGCAGCGTTTTGCAGATCAGGGATTCCCAACTCCACGAGATGAAAACTGGCGATATACGCCTTTGCGCCCCCTATTGACCAGGCAGTTCCTGCCATCGCAGAAGTCGGATGTCACAACCCAATGCACCGCTGAGCGAATCCAGGGGGCCAGTCACTCGCTGGTATTCGTTGACGGGGTGTTCCGGGAGCCGGCTCCTGTGGGTGAAATTGCCCCCGGCATACGCATCGAATCGATTCCTGCGGTGCTTGGCAGGGATCCTGATTATCTGCGACCGTATCTTGGCAAGTCCAGTGAGGATGCTGCTCATGCATTCTCGTTAATGAATAATGCACTGTATTCGGAAGGGGTACTGGTCGAGATTGGACCCAATGTGAAGAGCGATGCGCTTGTTGAATTGCTGTTCGTGTCGCAAACCGATGCCAGCTGGATTTCCATACCACGACGGTCGGCGGTTCCCTGGTTCGCAATGATCTGGTGATTGATCTCAAAGAGCCGGGTGCCAAGTGCAATCTGATGGGCGCATACTGTCTGTCAGGCCGACAGCATGTCGACAATTTTACGACCGTGATTCACAGTGCGCCCCACTGCTGTAGCAATGAGCATTACAAGGGAGTACTGGACAAACGCTCGCGTGCGGTATTCCATGGGCGTGTTCGGGTAGCCCCCGATGCCCAGCAAAGCGATGCCCAGCAGGCCAACAATACACTGCTGCTCTCGGATGATGCTGAGATCGATACCAAGCCACAACTTGAGATTTATGCGGACGACGTCAAATGCTCGCACGGTGCAACCGTCGGCAATCTGGATGAACAGGCCATGTTCTACCTGAAAGCGCGAGGCATTGACGGGGACAGTGCCCGTTCCATGCTGATTCGTGCCTTTATCGATGAAATACTGGACAGGGCCGAGCCTGACCAGGTCCAGAACCATGTCAAGATATTGCTGGATGACAAGATGTCGAATTTCCGGGAATCTCGGAGATCCGGAGCGCAATCATGAAGCACGTAAACTTTGATCCTGAACTGGAGCTCAAGAAGACACGGATCATGCAGGAGTTCGAGCACAATGAGGGGCCGGGGGAAGAGAGAACGCCGGGCACGTTCAACGATGGCCCAGTTACCGAGGTGGACGAACAAGTCCTGCATGAAGGCATCATTGAGGCATTGAAGACTGTCTACGATCCCGAAATCCCTGTCAATATTTATGATTTGGGACTGATCTATGATGTCCGGATCAAGGATCAGGTTGTCGAAGTGGACATGACACTGACGGCACCGGGATGTCCTGTTGCTCACACTTTCCCCGGTATGGTGGAGCGTACGGTTGCCATGGTCCCCGGAGTTGCCGGTGCGGTTGTTGATTTAGTCTGGGATCCTCCCTGGACACCGGATTTGATCAGTGAAGCGGCAAGACTTGAGCTGGGTCTGATCTGATGTCTGAATGGCTTGAAGTCGCCAAGGCGGATGATTTGAAGCCGGGCGATCATATTGTGGTCGATATTGATGATGTATCGGTTATGGTGTTTAATCTCGATGGTGAATTTTACGCACTCGAGAATGTCTGTACGCATGATGGGAGCGAGCTTTCCGGAGGCTGGGTGGTCGGCGATCAGATTGAGTGCCCGTTTCATGGTGCACGGTTCTGTATTCGTACCGGCGAAGTCAAGGCTCCTCCTGCCTATGAACCGGTGGAAAAGCTGCCAGTCAGGGTGCGTAATGGCATGGTTGAAGTTCGCGATGACCGTTGGGACTGAATTATCCCGGACAATCCGCTGTTGATCTGGATCATGCCAGGCTGACTCGATGAAAGCACTGGAAGGAATCAGGATTCTGGATTTCACGCATGTGCAGTCAGGACCTACCTGCACCCAGTTGCTGGGCTGGCTTGGTGCCGATGTCATCAAGGTTGAGCGTCCCGGAGTCGGTGATGCGACCCGCAAGCAGCTGGTTGATGTTGAGGGGGCTGACTCCCTGTACTTCACGATGCTCAATCACAATAAGCGCTCGCTGACTCTCAATACCAAGCATGAGGCGGGCAAGCAGGTTCTGGAGCGCATGGTCAAAACCTGCGATGTGCTGGTTGAGAATTTTGCTCCCGGTGCCCTGGATCGAATGGGGTTTTCATGGGAAAGGATTCGGGAGCTCAATCCTCGCATGATCATGGCTTCCGTCAAGGGATTTGGCCCTGGCCCTTATGAGGACTGCAAGGTTTACGAGAACGTTGCGCAATGTGCAGGTGGGGCCGCCTCTACGACCGGGTTTCGTGATGGACCTCCACTCGTAACCGGTGCCCAGATTGGGGATTCGGGAACGGGCCTGCATCTTTGTCTGGGGATTGTCGCGGCATTGTTTCAGCGTGAAAAGACTGGGCGGGGACAACGGATACTGGCCCCGATGCAGGACGGGGTCTTGAATTTATGCCGAGTCAAGCTTCGCGATCAGCAGCGACTGGATCGAGGGCCTCTCGAGGAATATTCACAGTTCGGAGAAGGGGTACCCTTTGGCGAGGCCACACCCAGAGCAGGAAACGATTCTGGTGGAGGTCAACCGGGAAGAGTTTTGAGGTGCAAGGGCTGGGAAAAGGACCCCAATGCCTATACGTACTTTATTACCCAGGCTGCAGTCTGGCCGCAAATATGCGATGTGATTGGCAGGCCTGAGTGGAAGGAGCATGAGGATTTTGCCAAACCTCAGGCAAGGCTCAAAAGGCTGAATGCGGTTTTCGATGCGATTGAAGCATGGACCATGACCCGGACCAAGCATGAAGTCATGGAAACCTGTAATCCGCTGAACATTCCGGTTGGACCCATCCTCTCCATGAAGGAACTGGCTGAAGAGCCGTCACTCAGAGAATCCGGAACAGTCGTTGAGTTGGAGCATCCTGGGCGAGGCAAGTACTTGACGGTCGGTTGTCCCATCAAGATGTCGGATTCTCCGGTTGAGGTTGTCCGCTCCCCGTTGCTGGGGGAGCATACTGATGAAGTTCTGTCGCAAATGCTGGGCTATGAAGATGACGAGATAGCCGGGATGCGTGAAGGCGGCGTGATTTAGATAGCCTGGGTTCGATTCCAGACCATCAGGCTGGCCCGTGCCCGGCGGCATGGATAATGAGTAGCAACTCGGAATTGTCAATCACCCGGTATTCGGGCAGTTTTCCGGAGAGTTTCTCGCTTACGGAGAGAATGAACGGCACGCCTTCT
>JAPYNK010000077.1 GCA_028285825.1 Arenicellales bacterium
ATCGCATTCATGATAAAAGCTTTACAGACTGACCGATGCTTAAGTGCTGCAAGCTGCAGCCAAACGGCCGTAAGGTGGATCTATGGCAGGACTTGTCATGCCGGTGGAAACCTCCGGGGTGCCATGCCCCAAGAGTCGCCACAGCAGGCTTCCAGAAGACGACTGGATCAGGATTTTTTGATAGTTGTGAGTTAGAATTACTGCACAATAATCACCAATTCCATTGATCCGTAATCATGTCAGATACAAAAAGATATCCAGTCAATCCCAAGTTTGCTGAGTCGGCACATATTGATTTTCAAGGTTACGAGGCCGACTATGCGGAATCGACCCGCGACTCTCAAAAATACTGGGCGAAACAGGCTGAAGAATACATGGACTGGTTCAAGCAATGGGATACAGTACATGACGTTGACTTTGCCAAGGGTGATATTCGATGGTTTGAAGGAGCCGAACTCAATGTTTGTGCCAATTGCGTGGATCGACACTTGGGAGCCCGTGGAGAGCAAATTGCAATCATATGGGAATCTGATGATCCCGGTGTCGACAGAAAGATTACCTATAATGAGCTTTACGAAGAAGTTTGCAGGTTTGCCAATGTCCTGAAATCTCGTGGCGTGAACAAGGGAGATCGAGTAAGCATCTATTTGCCCATGATTCCCGAAGCGGCAGTTTCGATGCTGGCCTGTGCCCGTATTGGGGCAATCCACTCCGTGGTGTTTGGCGGGTTTTCTCCCGATGCACTAAAAGATCGGATTCTTGACTCGGATTGTCAGGTTGTCATTACTGCCGATGAAGGGCCAAGGGGAGGAAAAAATGTTCCGCTCAAGCAAAATGTTGAAAAAGCATTGGAAAGTTGTCCGAACGTCCATACCACAATTGTGGTAAAACGAACCGGCAATCCGGTGCCGGGGAATGCTGACCGTGATGTGTGGTACAGAGAGGCCGTGGAAGCGGCTTCAGCAGATTGTCCACCAGAACACATGGGTGCGGAAGACCCGTTGTTTATTCTTTATACCTCGGGTTCAACGGGCAAGCCCAAGGGTGTTGTCCATACTTCCTTTGGCTATCAGCTGTATGCGGCGTTAACCCACAAGATGGTATTTGATTATCATGATGCAGACATTTACTGGTGTACCGCTGACGTCGGCTGGGTGACCGGGCATTCCTATATTGTCTATGGTCCACTGACCAATGGGGCGACAACCTTGATGTTTGAAGGTGTACCAACGTATCCGGATGCCAGTCGTTTCTGGCAAGTGGTCGACAAGCATCAAGTGCAAATCTTTTACACGGCGCCGACCGCAATCCGAGCCTTGATGGGGCAGGGCGAGGAGCTGGTCACGAGCACTGACCGGAGTTCTTTGAGAGTTCTGGGTACAGTGGGGGAGCCGATTAATCCGGAAGCATGGGAGTGGTATTACCACATTGTCGGCAATGGTCGCTGTCCGATAGTTGACACGTGGTGGCAAACCGAAACCGGGGGTATCATGATTACGCCATTACCCGGAGCAATAGATCTCAAACCCGGCTCTGCGACCCGACCATTCTTCGGTATTCAGCCAGCCTTGATGGATGCTGAAGGCAATGAAGTCAGTCTTGAAGGTGGTGCGGAAGGCAATCTCGTGATCAAGCAATCATGGCCGGGTCAAATGCGCACGGTCTATGGTGATCATCAACGATTCATTGAGACTTATTTCAGTGCTTATCCAGGCATGTATTTCACCGGCGATGGCGCACGTTGTGATGAGGACGGGTATTGGTGGATAACTGGACGGGTGGATGATGTCATCAATGTTTCGGGGCACCGTATGGGTACTGCTGAAGTAGAAAGTGCGCTGGTACTTCATGAAACCGTTGCTGAAGCCGCCGTTGTTGGATTCCCTCACGAAATCAAGGGGCAGGGTATCTATGCTTATGTCACCCTGATGCAAGGCATTGAGGCGACTGAGGAGTTGAAGAAGGAGTTGAGCGACCTGGTCAGGACGGAGATTGGTCCGATTGCCAAGCCCGATATTATCCAGTGGGCACCCACACTGGCCGAACCTGTCGTGGTTGATGAACTGATTGAAAATCGGGCAAATAAATGAGCGGGTATTCCCGTCAGCTGACGATCACGGTAATGGTGTCAGCTAGCCAGCATTTTGCATGAGCATCACATGCCTGCACGGTTGATTTTACACAAGTCAACGAGGTTTGAATGCGGTGGCGGCAATCTACGCTACAGCACCCGAAAGCCGGAACTAATATATCTAGGCTGGACAGGTTTCCTTAAGTCAAGGGTTCAGAGAACACATGAGGAAACGACGAACGTCCGGACCGGGGAGAATCTTCCCATATACGGGTATGGCCGAAGCCTGAGCCTGGACACGGTTCCGGACTCTTGCGATCCCCGCGCGTTTTGGGAACCTGGCGTGTTTTGCCTCAGCGTAGGTGCTGCCTCCCATATGCGTCGCAGCAAAGAAAAACGCGAAATGCAAGAGTTTTTCTGGTCATTGCATGCAACAGTACCGAGGCAGCCGGTGGTGGTTCGGCTTGAAGATCTCCCCTTCCACTGGAAAGCAAAACCGGTAAAAACCGGTATAATGGGGAAATTCATAAACCATGAGGAAGACATCATGAAACTACCATCAAAATTCACCCCCCCCCCTCATAAATTAACCGCCCTTCTGGCCGCCGCGCTGCTGGCACTGGCGGTC
>JAPYNK010000078.1 GCA_028285825.1 Arenicellales bacterium
CAAAGCCAATCCAAATGAAGAATCCAGCTGAACAGTGATTCTGGACAAATCTGTCAATCAAAACAGGTACACTAGGCGTGATGGCATTTGTGATATGTCATCTGGAAGTTGTCTGTCCGATTCCAAGCAAAAAGTAAAGCAATGAGCAAGAAAGGCAAACTCTGGTCTGGCCGTTTTTCCGAGAGTCCCAGCGATCTCATGGAGAAATTCTCCCAGTCGGTGAGTTTTGACAAGCGCCTGTACAGGCATGATATTGCCGGATCAATTGCGCATGCCGAAATGCTTGCTTCCAGGGAAATCATCACGAGTGCAGAATTCAGGAAAATCAGGGATGCGCTCAAGGAGATTCTCGGCGAAATCGAGGCCGGCAGGTTCCTGTGGTCGGTTGAGCAGGAAGACGTTCACATGAACATTGAGTCTGCGCTGATAGAGAAGATTGGAGATGCCGGCAAAAAACTGCATACCGGCCGATCACGCAATGATCAGATCTCGACTGACATGCGACTCTACCTGATGGAGGAGACTGATTTGATTTGCCAGCTGATTACTGCAGTTCAGGTTGAATTGACCCGCAGGGCAAGTCAGGAATCGGGAACAATCATGCCGGGCTGGACGCACATGCAGCCGGCCCAGCCGGTGACATTTGGGCATCATCTGCTGGCCTGGAATGAGATGCTGGATCGAGATTTTCGACGGTTTCGAGACTGTCACGAGCGCACCAATGAGAGCCCATTGGGTTCTGCAGCACTGGCCGGTACGGGCTATCCGGTCGACCGGGAGATGACTGCATCGCAGTTGGGCTTTGGCAAGGTAATGGACAATTCGCTGGATGCCGTGTCGGATCGGGATTTCGTGATTGAATTTGCTTCCTGTTCTGCAATTCTGATGATTCACCTCTCGCGAATTGCGGAAGAACTTGTGCTGTGGTCAATGCCATCGCTCGAGTACATCGATATCGGTGAGAATTTCTGTACCGGGTCCAGTATCATGCCGCAGAAGAAAAATCCGGATGCTGCAGAATTGATTCGCGGCAAATCAGGCCGGGCGACCGGAAATCTGGTTACCCTGCTGATGATCATGAAGGCACAGCCTCTGGCCTACAACCGGGATAACCAGGAAGACAAGGAGCCTATTTTTGATCAGGTCGACACAGTCAAGTTATGTCTTGAAGTATTGCTGTCAATGTTGCCGGGCATAGCGGTGCTACCGGAAAATATGGCTAAAGCGGCTTCGGTTGGCAATCAGACTGCGACAGATCTTGCCGACTATCTGGTCGACAGACAGATTCCGTTTCGCGATGCGTACCAAATCGTTGGCCGCATTGTTGCGTACACGATCTGGAACGACAAGCATTTGCATGAGATTCCGCTCAAGAAGCTAAGGGAGTTCAGTGAAAAAATTGAATCGGACGTGTTTGATATCATCACGCTGGATGGCTCCCTTTCCAGACGCAATCATGTCGGAGGGACTGCTCCGGCTCAGGTTCGCAAGGCAGCAAGGAAGGCTGCGAAGAAACTCAAGGACCGTTCAGATTGAACGGTGACCGGTTAGACAGGGCAGTCAAGCCGGTTCTGTCGGCATGGCTCGTGACTGGCATGGTTGCTTTTGCATTAAGTGGCTGTGGACAAAAGGGACCTTTGTACATACCAGACCCGGTTGAAGGCACTTCCGAAACTGGAGCGGTTCTGAAAGCGGACCCGGAAGAGGACGAGGATTCCAAGTCGAAATCCGAGTAACCTCCGCAGCAGTTACCGGTTTGCTGGAATTGGAGATAGAATCTCGGTCGCAGGCATGACGATTTTCGATATCCGGATTAATGGATTACTTCAATTTCAAAAACTCCCGGCTCCACGCGGAAGACGTGTCGATCAGCGACATCGTAGAGGCTGTCGGTACGCCGTGTTATGTATATTCGAGAGCGACTCTCGAGCGTCACTGGCACGCTTTTGATCGGGCATTTGGGGATTATCCGCATCGCATCCATTATGCCGTCAAGGCCAATTCCAATCTTGCGGTTCTCAATGTACTGGCCCGACTGGGCTCCGGTTTTGATATTGTATCGGGCGGCGAACTGGCCCGCGTTATCCGGGCAGGCGGTGAGACTGGACAGACAATCTTCTCCGGGGTATGCAAACAGGATTGGGAAGTCACCAGGGCTCTTCAATCGGGAGTGGGCGCATTCAATATTGAATCGGATGGAGAGCTTGAACTAATTTCCGAGATCGCCGGTCGACTGGAAGTTCAGGCGGCCATATCGGTCAGGATCAATCCGGATGTTGATGCTCGAACCCATCCCTATATCTCAACCGGCTTGAAGCAGAACAAGTTCGGTCTTTCGGAAGAGCATGCAATGGAGATTTACTTGCGGGCAAGGAAAGCTCCGAATATCCGCATTCGTGGGGTGGCTTGCCACATTGGTTCGCAAATTGTTGAATTGGACCCCTACCGCGATGCACTTGAAAAAGTACTGGATTTTTCCGAGAGGCTGGCGGGACATGCTATTGAAGTTGGAGAGATTGATTTTGGAGGCGGTCTGGGTGTGCGATACAGGGATGAGACACCGCCGGCCCCGGAAGAGTATGCCAGACAGATTGCCGAGCAAATGCAGAGTCGCGGTTTGGTCATTCCGGTCGCGATCGAGCCCGGTCGGGCTATTGCCGGCAATGCAGGCATCCTGATCACTCGGGTGCACAGCCTGAAACATAATGAACAATCGACATTCTGTATCGTTGATGCCGCAATGAACGACTTGATTCGTCCGGCACTTTATCAGGCTTATCACGAAATTGTAGAAGTTGCAGAGAATGGAGAGGGTGAGCGAAACAGTTATGATGTGGTTGGTCCGGTTTGTGAGAGTGCAGATTTCATGGGCAAGGACCGCGAACTTGCCGTGCGTCCGGGAAGCCTTCTGGCGGTCAGAACTGCCGGTGCATACGGATCTGTTCTCGGATCAAACTACAACAGCCGGCCAAGGCCAGCCGAGGTCATGGTGGACGGTAGTCAGTTTCATGTAGTTAGAGGCCGGGAAGATGTCAGTGCGTTGATGCAGCTGGAAAGTACCTTGCCTTGATCTCTGCGGCAAGTACACCACCCCTGTAATGGCGAGTAGAAGCATCCTGATGCGGGAGAAGGATGTGGGACTTTTGCAGTATTTTGATGTGCAGGACATCAGGAAAACCAATTCCGGGGTTGGTCAATTGCCTGAATAGTGTGCCGCAAAATTCCGGATCCGACTGATCGTGAACGAGACAACTTGCTGCCCTGTGCACTGGCCGGTTCATTATTTTCGGGCTTGAATTGCGGATTCTACGAAGCCTGGCACTACCCTTGAGCCTCGCGATAACCTCATTGGACAGGGCTTGATGAAGGGAGGCGGTCTGTGGTGGGACAACGGCATGTGGGCACATGAATTTTCATGAAGACAGGGAATTTTCCCGGGCTTGCGGAGAGTTCGCCGAAGCCCTTGACTTGGCAGGCAATCAATCGGATTGGATCTCGACCGGCACATGTCCGGTTGTCACGTACTGACGTGCAGTATCGCAGTGCGGCAGGTGATTGTCGAAATAGATGTCCGCACCGAAGCATTTCAGAAATATTCCTTTTTCCATGCCCCCCAGAAAAAAACTCTCGTCAATCCGTATATCCCAGGCACGCAGGGTTTTGATTACCCTCTCGTGAGCTGGCGCAGATCTTGAGGTGACCAGGGCTGTTCGAATGGGTGAGTCAGCGTGTTCTTTCTGGATGCGGTGCAGGGTCGCCAGAAAACCCTTGAACGGACCGCCGAGAAGGGGCTGATCCGCATTTTTTTTCTCATGCTTTGCGAACTCGCCAATGCCTTCCTCGCGATAGATCCTGTCCGAGTCGTCGGAAAAAAGCACGGAATCTCCATCAAAGGCAATGCGGAGCAGGTCGTCCGGATCTTCTCGGGCCTGAGAAGGAAGGATGTTTGCAGCAGCATGCCCGTTCAACAATGCCTGACCAACATCATGCGGGTCGTACGAGAGAAATAAATCCGCACCAAACGGCGTCACGTATTTATAGGGAATCCCGCCTGAAGTGAAAGCAGCACGGGTGATGCTCAGGCCGTAGTGTTCGATAGAATTGAAGACTCTGAGACCTGTATCAGCGCTGTTTCGAGAAATCAGAACAAATTCCACGCAGGGTGGTTGCTGTTTTTTTTCAGTCTCGTTGAGTGCCAGAAATTTCTGCACCATGGGGAATGCCACGCCGGGTTGGAGAATTTCATTCTCATGCTTGATTTGATATTCGCAATAGGAGTCGATGCCTTCTGTCGAATAAACCTCATGGCTTTCCGTTAGATCGAAAAGAGCTCGAGAAGAGATCGCAATAACCAGGGTTTTTTCAGATACTTCTAACATGGTGGATTTTGCTAATCAGTTCAACGACGGGCCTGGTTTGTGGATGCACGCCATGCCACAAATGAAATGAGGCAGCCGCCTGTTCGACCAGCATTCCGAGTCCGTCATGCACGGCATAGGCCCCGTTGTCCAGTGCCCATTCCATAAATGGAGTGAGTCGTGAGCCGTAGACCATATCATAAGCCAGAGTATTCGGACCGATGCAGTGTGAATCGAGTTCAGGCATTTGTCCTTCCAGACCGGCAGCAGTGCCGTTTATGACCAGGTCATATTGCCGCCGGCCTGTTTCCTGCAAGGTAACCGGGTTGACTTTTTCTCCGAATAAGTCAGCCATCTCGGAGGCTTTGCTCATGGTTCTATTCGTTATATCCAGTCGTGCCGGGCAGCATGCAAGCAATGGTTCAAGGATGCCTCGCACCGCTCCACCAGCACCGATTAGCAGTATTGATAACGATTCCAAGGCAAGGCCAATATTCTGCTCAAGGTCGGTAACCAGTCCGGTGCCGTCGGTATTGTCTCCGTATATGGTGCCATTTTCTTCAAAGCGAAGGGTGTTGACTGCTCGGGCAGTACCGGCCCGGTTGCTGAGTTGATTGCCTGGGCGGTTGCAGAGTTTCCAGGCATCAACCTTGAATGGAACCGTGATATTCAAGCCGGCCCCATTGCTGGCCTGAAAGTGGCTGACTGCCTGCTCAAATCCTCCATCGATTCTGATTCGGTCGTATTCCAGATTGATGCCGGTCTGTAATGCAAATTCACGATGTATTTCGGGCGATCGGCTATGTTCGACTGGATTGCCCATGACTGCGAATCTGACTGCCTTTGGCTTGAAGTCGAACAAGTCATTCATTGTTGATGTGTATTGCTCAAGGATTCAGGGATTGTTTTCATGGATGATGAAAACCGGATCTTCATTTTGCAAGCGGACTTCGCCATGGCCAACATTGCTTAAGCCCAGTGAATCCAGTGTCCGGAGCCGGGTTCGATTGCGACATGGATAGCGACACTTGCCCTGCAGGATTAGCCATGTCTCTTTGAGACTCAGGATACTGAAGAGACCTTCTACATGGAAGAGCCATGTGCCTGGAGTATAGCCCATGATTCGCTCCTCGAACCGGATTGTCGAGGGCTGGTTCCGGTTTTCGAGAAATCGGTGAGCAGCACCAAGATTGAAATATTCATGGTCGCGTCGCCCGCCCAGAAATCCATAGAGGCGGACATCGGTAAAATGCCCGGGGATAGAGTCGAGGGCATAGGAAAGATCCGAGTAAGCCTTGTCAGTAGACAGGGGGATATCCATACGCAAGGTTGACGAGTCGCCATCACCCACTGAAAGGCCAGCATGGTCAATGCGGTATTCAGTCCCGCCGTCAATGAACAGAATCGGTTCATCCATGGGTCCGGATTGATATAGCGGTCCGATGATGTTGATCGGGGAATCGGAAGAAAAGCTGCCGAGATACTCGCTGATTGTCATGTTCAGTCTCTGCGGCAATGCTGCCAATCCCGTGACGGGATCAGTCATCCTCTCGCATACGGTTCGGGGCATGCAGGCGCATGCCCTTCCCTGCTGCATGTCGAGTCTTCAATCCGGTGATCACGGTGCAGATAACCAGCTCTCCAGATTTCTGAATTGTGGCCTGAAATAACAGATCATTCTGCCGTCAGGTCCGGCCTTGGCATTGTTACCCCACGGAGCAATGCCATGCAAGGCCAGGCGGTGAACCAGAAAGGATTCCCCCCGTTTCAGCTGGAGCTCCTTGCGGGGGCACTGCCCGAATATTTCCTTGCGGAGGGCATGATAGTCATCGGTGATATCGATTTCCGGCCATCGATCCGGATCGATGTCTGAAAAAATTTCCCTGAATCTGGCACGGACAACCCCGTGCGAAGACTCCCAGATAACGGGAGGCGAGGCATCAGTACTGAAGTCGGCCATTGGAATCCCGAGTACATAGGCGTGCGGCTGCTTCAGGTACCTTCGTCGATCCGGCCCGATTGCCAGCAAGCCGTCAATATGTGCGCCATCGCGAGTTCTGTTCCAGTAAAGAAACAGCTTCGCCACATACCGGATCTGAATCGTCTACCCGGCCTTGTGGATCGTTGGGGAGTAGGTTGACCCCAACAAACCAGGTGCCGCCACAACGGAGCCATTCGGCATTCTCAGGGGCAGCTACGGCCTCTCTGGCACGGGGCAGTGCACGATTGACCCAATTGAGAAGGCTGGGGTCTGACTTGAATTGAATCCAGCCTAGATCGTGGAATTGCTCAAGCGAATCGATGTCAGTCGTGATCGATTGGAGAGGTGAAGCGTACACGATTCTTGTCTGTTTCGGAGAGCATGGATCGGAAGCATTATACTTGAACAGGAATTAATCCAGAAATTGGCCAGTTGGCAAATTCATGCCGCATTGAGGTATTGTCTCATTTCAATAACGAAAATCGTTTGGCATCCGTAACAGATTGTCGGGATTAAATATATGGAGTTCAGTTCCAGTCATCAGGTTCCCCTGTCGTCCGATCAGCTGTGGCAGGCGATCACGGACCCTGAAGTACTTCGCTCCTGTCTGAGAAGTT
>JAPYNK010000079.1 GCA_028285825.1 Arenicellales bacterium
ACGCCTGTATCGTCCAACTAACTTCGGCTACCCAGGAAGCGGCCAGGCTGCTTCTAGATGACCTGCATCTCGAAAACAACAAATGGTCAATGCTGAACTCTTATGCCCAGGCCAAACTATGCTTGCTCATGCATGGGCGTGACGTAGCCGTCCGACTTGAAGGCAGCAGTGCTTCAATCAATTGCCTGAATCCTGGCTACATTCGTTCAAATCTAGGCCGTCATGCCAAGGGTTTGGAGCACCTCTTCGGGGTAATGTTTGGAAGATTGGCCGCCCCCACCTGGGTTGGCGGTGAACGCATTATCGCCGCTGCCCTGGATTCCAAATACGAGGGAGTATCGGGAAAGTTCATATATGAAGATATGCTCCTGGCACCGAACCCGCTGGCACTGGATGATGCAAACGTCGACAAACTGATGGAAATCAGCCGAAAGCTTACTGGATTGACCGAAACGGAAAAAGAACAGTAACAGGTGCACGGCATGGGCTTTCTAGACCATACAATGATCTGGGCCAAGGGTGAAGCCTTTGAAATGTCGCTACTTGTTCTAGCAGGAACCCTGCTTTTGGCGATGGCTGGCCTGCTTTGGAAGTTGGCGCCCACCCCGGTCGGACAGGCATTACCAATACCTCTATCTGTCGTTGCGATGCTTTTTATCGTGGCAGGGATTGTCGGCACTTCAGGAAATTCAAGCAGGCTTGACGAGTATGAAAGTGCTTATGAACAATCGCCGGCCCGCTTCGTCCATGCGGAAAAAGTACGGGTGAAAAAGTTTGAGGCTCTCTACACCTACACAATAATCGGTGCCGCCATAGCCTTCGCAATGGCGATAGTCATGTTCAAGCTATCAGAGAATGAGACGATGCGTGCCATTGCTGTAACGCTTGTCCTTGTCGGCCTGTCAGGATTGGTGATAGACATGTTTTCAAAAGAACGTGCAAAAACTTATGAGCAAGCCATCGATGCCGAGATCGTGAGATTGAATAAAGAGTAAAACTACAAACAACGCATTGTGATTTCCAAAGAGCACGGCAAGATGCACAGAAAACCGAACGCAGTACCAGTATTCTCAATAATGCACGTGATCCATGTTCAGAATTCGGCGTCATGGGGTGGTCTTAAATGAGTTGGGCCACAGAGCTGGCACTGCAAAATCCAACATTTGTCCCTACTGCCGAAACTAAAGGGGATTACATACACAAGTAGCAAAGCGGGGCCGTCTTCACCGGATACGCACCCCGTTTTCAATCGTTGTCCCGCCGGGTTAGCTCGTGGTGCAACCCTGGGCTGTTCGCCATGCGGCGGACATGATGTATTTGTAGCCATCCTCGGCATCGGTGCGGGCCCAGACCTGATCGTCCGTGCCGCCAAAGGCAAAGCACTCGCCGGCGTGGCTGGTGCTGCTCCAGTTGTCGGAGTCATGATCGCCGAGTGCCCTGTTGAAGCTGCGGGTGTCCACGGAGCATGAAACCTGGCGAACAGGCAAAAAGATTACTGTAGATGTTCTTTAAGGATACGAATATGCTCGGGGCCAGTCCCACAGCAACCGCCAACGATCTGGACATTGTACCGCTCCACCCAGCCCCGCGCCGATTCAAGATAGGTCACGGGTGATGCCGCATCATCAAATATCCAGTCCGGCGGTCTCAATTCACCGGTTTCTGCATAGGCCATTTTGGGCCCGGACCAGTGCTGGCCCAGCACCTCCAGTGCTGGATTCATGTCATCCAGATTGGTATGCATGATGCCTGCAACCTGTCCACCCAGTGGTGTCAGCGCTTCAAGCATGCCTGCAAAATCATGCCGGGTATCCAGCTCACTGGCATGCAGCCAGCTCAAACCCCGCACGTCCTTGCCGCTTCGGTCAACAATCGCACTGTAGCCTATCCATACCGGAATGCCGGTAGCCAATGCTGCATTGATCACGATTTCCGCATTCTCAAAATCACGCATCATTTCGCAGATAATCAGGTCAACCCCAGCCTCAACCAATACTTCAGCCTGCTCGCAGTAACTTGCTTCAGCATGCCTGTCGATTACCGACCGGTGGTTCCGGGTCAGTGGCGGCATACTGGACATGGAACCGGCAATCCAGACCTCGTCTCTGGCCACCCGATCACGAGCCTCTCTGGCCAGCAAAACCGACTTGAAATTGAGCATCTTGGCTTCATGTCCCAGCATGATGCTTTCCAGCACATGCCTGGCCGTTGAGTACGTATTGGCCGTAATTACTTCGGACCCGGCCCGAATGTATGCCTCGTGGACACTTCGTACTTCATCGGGATTGTTCTTTGTGGTCAACCCGCTCCATACATTCCCGTCCAACGCAACACCGCGTTTTTGGATTTCGGTGCTGACACCACCGTCAAGCAACAGTAGCTTTCCAGTGGCAAGACGGTCTGTAATCGAGGTCATGGGTCTTTTTTTCACATGCAAGAACTGAATGCTGCAATTCCGATTATATCCATGAAACCGGGGCTGCTGCATGCCAATTCGAGTCCGGCAGCAAAATTCAGTCAACAACCTGCCTGTAAGCACCCAGCACACTAATGCAGGATCCATGAGACACCGTAATCCCAGCCACCTCAAGGTATCCGGGCTTGTATTTCTCGATACCGGAACGCAAGGAATGCCTGGGCCGGAAACCGGTTTGGCAGCCAGTCCAATTGCCGGACCAGGATATCCCCCTGCCAGTAATTTGGGGCAAATGGCCTGGTCTGGGCCGTTCCGGAACAAAAACCCATAAGGTAGAGTAGAAAGGAGCCGTCAACTCAACGAATGATTTGATCAAGTCGAACATTCAACTTGAAAATCCCGGCAATGGTCGGAGAGAGTGGAAGCAGGAATGAGTCTATTGATCAGGGGCTGGAAAAACAGCTCCGGTGTTTGTCTAATGCGCTTTCGTTCCCTGCCCAATCCGTAATTTGCGCATCGAGGGCGACGGGTCCGCCGGGCATGACGGTTCCGTCCCGCATTCACAATAACCAAATCATACCTTGTATTATGACCAATTAAAGAACATAATGCAAGGTATGCTGAATCGATGGATTATGCAGAGACTACGCAAGAGTATCAGCCGCAACTCGGCTGTGGCATTGCTTGGTGCCCGACAGGTTGGCAAGACCACGCTTTCCAAGGTTATCGCAAAAGACATGAACTCGACCTATCTGGATTTGGAAGATTCAGAGGAGGTGCTTTTGTTGCAGGACCCAAAAACCTACCTGAGAACCGAGAGGGACAAACTGGTCATACTTGACGAAATTCAGCGAGTACCTGATTTATTTCCGGTATTGCGCGGATTAATCGATTCCAATCGTCAGGAAGGTCGTAACGCGGGGCAATTTCTCATTTTGGGATCCGCGTCAATGAGCCTGCTGCAGCAGTCCTCAGAGAGTCTGGCAGGCCGCATTAGCTACATCGAAATGACTGGACTGAATGTACTGGAACTCGAATCCGGTCAACAGGGCATGAATGACCTCTGGTTCCGAGGAGGATACCCGGGAAGTTATCTCGCTCCGGATGACGAGGGAGCCATGGAGTGGCTTGAAGACCTCATACGCACCTATCTCGAACGCGATGTTCCGCAAACTGGATTCAACATATCTGCACAGAAATTACGCATTCTCTGGACAATGCTGGCTCACCTTCAAGGAGAAACAGTAAACACGAGCAATCTGGCCTCCAATCTCGAATTAAGCCGAACGACAGTCAATCGCTACATGGAAATACTCACCAGCCTGTTGCTGATACGTCGCATTGAACCATGGCATGCCAACGTCAAGAAGAGACTGGTAAAATCCCCACGCTACTACGTACGAGACAGCGGCATTCTGCACCGCCTGCTCGGCATCGAAAATCACCGGGCGTTATTGACCAACCCAATTCTTGGTAAAAGTTGGGAGGGGTTTGTTGTTGAAAATATCCATTCCGTCATACCGCGTCTCTCACAAACCTACTTTTACCGCACCGCAACAGGCGCGGAAACTGATCTAGTAGTCAAAATGCCGAACGCGCAAGTTTGGGGAATTGAGATCAAGTATGGCGTTGCACCCAAACTCGGCAAGCACATCAAGCGAACATTCGAGGAAATCGGTGCAACGCATAAATTTGTCGTCTACGGCGGTGAAAGGGAGTTTCCGATCGGCGATGATATCTGGATGATTCCGTTGTCAAGACTCATGGACAAGCTGACCGCTGAACAGTAAAACAAGTTGATCAGCGGGCAATGACAAGGATTCCAAACAACCTGCAGCACCCCCGCACGACTCTCCTGAAAAATCACAAACCGCTCATCAGGCTGGAGCACCGCTACTGGCGAATGGAAGGGGAAATGCCATCTTGAGCCTCGCCAGCATTCATGATCGCCTCTCGGTGAAACACATATACCCCAGAACCCACGATAATCAGAATACCCACCCAGGTCGCCCCATCTGGAAAATCCCCAAATAGCCAAAACCCCAGTACCGTAGAGCCAATAATTTCGACATACTGAAATGGTGCGAGTATGCTGACCGGTGCATACTTGAATGCATACACCACCAGAATATGGCCAACTGTAGCAATCAATCCAAGAGCGCACAATAGGCCCCATTCTGTTAGTGTTGGCTGAACCACGGACAACGAGCGGATCTCCAGGCCTGATAGACCAACCAGCAGGATGCTGCATACGATCAGCCCGAACATGCCTGCATAAAACTGAAGTTTTACCGGGTCTTCCTTTGCCACCAGCTTGCGCGTCAACAGGATATAAAACGAAAAACACCCCGCTGCAAATACCGGATACATTGCCGGCCACCCGACATCTGCAAAGGTTGGCCGAATAATAACCAGCGCTCCGATAAAACCGACCAGAATTGCGATCAGTCTTCGCCACCCAAACGTTTCTTTCAGGAAGATCGCCGAGAGAATCGTCACCATTAATGGTTCAACAAAAAATATCGATATCGCATCGGCCAGCGGCAGGTAAACCAGGCCACTGAAAAAGAACAACGTGGCGGCGACCAGCAACGCGCCACGCAACGCATGCAGCCACAATGATGAGACCACAAACAAGCCGCGCGCCTGCAGAATAAAGGGAAGCAGGAACAGCGTCTGAAACAGAAACCGGCACCAGGTCACTTGTCCCGCAGAAATGGAACTGGACAGCCATTTTGCAATTGCATCAATGCCCGGCAGTAGTAGCATCGCCGGAATCATCAAGCCAATCGCTTGTGCAACTTGCCGGTTATGCGACATTGGCGAAGTTCTTTTCATTGCCCGGGACACCGCCCGCCCGACAGGTCTCCATGCTGGTTGGTTCCATCACTGTCCCGCATCTCCTGATTTACCAGTCAGAACCTGGCACTTTGCCTGACAGTCCTGCCCCTGATTGAACGGGCCACCGCCAGACCGCAGCCGATAATCAACATTATTCCACCTACTGAAATCCAGTCCGGTACGGTTCCGAACATCATGAGCCCGATAATCACCGCAGCAATAATTTCAAAATAAGTAAACGGTGCCAGAGTTGAAGCTTCGGCATGGCTGAATCCATATACCAGTAAAGCCTGGCTCACTGCACCAAGCATGATCATCAACAGGATAATCCCGACAAGTTCCGATGGAATCGCGTTCCAGTAAAACGGCACAAATATGCTGAGGGATAATGTTGCCACCAGACCACCCAGAAAGGTGGTAGCCATCGGATGAGACAGAGATCCCAATCTGCGGTTGATTGCCATTTGTGAAGAGACAATCACTGCGCTTATAAATACCCATAGCGCACCGATATCCACATAATCAAACTGTGGACGCATCACCAGCAAGACCCCGATGAATCCCCCTGCTACCGAAATCCAGCCACCCAACCGAACCCGTTCTCCCAGAAATATCACCGCAATCATCGTGAGCAGGAACGGGTAGGCATACAGAATCGCAATGGCATCTGCAAAATCCGTGGTCCGCGCTCCGGTCACAAAGGCCAGCGTTGCGCCCGACAGGGTAAGTCCCCTGACAATCTGCAATGTGGGGCGACTGGGCCTGAATGTATCTGTACCGACAATCCAGAGGGCAATCGGCAAAAACAACACCGTCTGACCCAAAAACCTGAGCCAGGTAATCTGAAACACGCTCATGCTGTCCGTAAGGTATTTCATCAACGCCCCCACCAAGGCCGCAATGCACAAGCCGCATACCACATTCACTATGGCCAGCCGGGTTTGCCGATCAACATTCATCTGGGTATTTGAGCCTCACAAGTTGTTGCAAGCAGTACAAAGGCAGGATCAGTACAGCCGCTTACGGAATGCTGATTGTCGGTTGATGCACTGGTTTGTCAAGAAATAAATAAAAACCGGGAGAGACCGATGATTTCAATCCGAAAATATTACCAGTATAATAGCGGACTTTAAATTTTAAGAAATGCGAGACTTTTATTTTTAAATTAGCGGATATTTTATTAAAAATATAGCGGAAAAAGCCAATACAAATCCAAGGGTAGAAGAATGAATAGCATACTAGGTAGATGGCAGAACAAGTCCATAGCAAGGTCTCGACAGGAGCGGCGTGTACTGCTACTAACCGGCTCTCGTCAATGCGGAAAAACAACGCTTGTGAGGCAGTTGGAATCAAGCAAGGTGGAGTACCGCACTCTGGATGATGGTACGTTGCAGGCTTTCGCAGAATCTGACCCCATGGGATTTGTCCAGCACGACAGGGAAATGATGATCATTGATGAGGTCCAGCGCGCGCTCCCGCTACTTCCGGCAATCAAGAAAGTTGTTGATGAAAAAA
>JAPYNK010000008.1 GCA_028285825.1 Arenicellales bacterium
CTTCCAGGCATAGCTGCGTTGTTTCATGGCTGCCCGTACCAAAAGCAAGCCCGGGATCAATACGCACAGCATGCTGGAATCCTGCACTTGGCTTTCCCCAGGTAGGGCCGATCCATAGACAATCATTGATTAGGGTTGGCTGGATATGCTTTTGCCACTCTTCGTTCCAGTCTCGAGCAGGCAGGATGCGATGACTCAGGGAGTCACTGAGCGGGAACTTGGCGAGTTCCGATTCAATGCTCTTGATGGATTCCGCATTCATAACTTCCCGATCAAACAGGGCCGAAAGTTTCACCACTCCCCAGCCCGAAGCACCATGATCATCATCCATGCAAACTTGTTGATCGGCTCCTTCAACCGTAATCGAGCAGGCTCCGGCTTCAACCAGCAAAGCCTCGATCTGCCCGGTAAAAAATTTCTGCGTCAGGCGGGAAAATTCGATGTAGTCAGTCAAAGTCAAACTGGTTCTTGAGAAAGTGAATATCGCATTGCCCTTGGAGAAATTCCTGATTTTGAAGTATGGACTGATGCATGGGTATGTTTGTCTTGATGCCCTCTACCTGCATTTCCTGCAATGCTCCCGACATTCTGGCTATTGCCTCTTTCCGGCTCCGCCCATGAGTAATGACCTTGCCTATCAGCGAGTCGTAAAAGGGGGGCACACTGTAGTTGGTATAGGCATGTGAATCCACCCTTACTCCAGGCCCTCCGGGTATGTGAATACGAGTGATTTGACCGGGAGACGGTATAAATGTCTCAGGATCTTCGGCATTTATTCGACACTCTACCGCATGCCCCGCAAAGCTTATATCCTGCTGGTCAAAATCAAGCATATGGCCGTCTGCAATCAGAATCTGCTCCTGAACAAGATCAATACCGGTCACCAACTCGGTCACCGGATGTTCAACCTGGATTCGCGTATTCATCTCGATAAAGTAAAACTGTCCATCCTGAAACAGGAATTCGAAAGTCCCTACCCCCTTGTACTGCATTTGCTCGCAGGCATTGACACAAATCCTGCCGATTTCCGATCTTTGCTGATCGGATATTCCGGGAGCCGGTGATTCTTCGATGACTTTCTGGTATCGCCTCTGGATCGAGCAGTCACGATCTCCTAAATGCAGGACATTCCCATGTTGATCGGCCAAAACCTGTATTTCAATATGTCTCGGCGAATCCAGATATCGTTCCATGTAGAGCGCATCATTGCCAAAAGCGGCAAGCGCCTCTTTTGAAGTCAACTTAACCGCCTCGAACAAATCCTGCTCATGCAGCACCTTTCGCATGCCCTTGCCACCTCCACCGCCACTGGCTTTCAACAACAGCGGATATCCAATCTGATTGGCGAGAGTGGCTAAATCATCCACACTCTGGGGGATCTGTCCATTGGACCCGGGAATACAGGGCACGCCCATGTCCTGCATGGTCGTGATCGCAGTAATTTTATCGCCCATAATCCGTATGGTTTCAGGATCCGGGCCCACGAAAATGAAATTGCTCTCTTTAACCTGTTCGGCAAAATCGGCATTTTCCGAGAGGAATCCATATCCGGGATGGATCGCATTTGCATCGGTAACTTCTGCCGCGGCGATCACTGCTGCCATGTTGAGATAGCTGTCACGGGCTGTTGGTGGCCCGATACAAACCGATTCATCGGCCAGACGTACGTACTTGGCTTCATGGTCGGCTTCGGAGTGCAGTGCAACAGTCAAGATATCCAGTTGCCTGCAGGCTCGGAGAATTCGAAGCGCAATTTCACCCCGATTTGCGATCACCAGTTTCCGAATCCGGCGTTTCATGGTCGGATTGCTTGAAATGGCTGCTAAGTGGGATCAATGATGAAAAGCGTTTCCCCGTACTCGACTGGATCGCCAGAGGACTTGAGGACAGCAGTAACGGTACCCGATATCTCGCTTTTCACTTGATTGAACGTTTTCATTGCTTCCAGTACGCAGAGTGTATCGTTAGGATTAACGACAGAACCAACCTGGACAAAGGGCTCCTTAAATCCATGATTACTGTTCAGGTAACACACCCTCAAAATCATCAAAATCCGATGTTCCCGTGATAGCGAACTGCAGCGCAAAAACATATCCGGCAAATCCTAGACCCGTTATTGTTCCGACTGCGATATCTGAAAGATAGGATTTATGTCGAAATTTTTCACGCGAATAAATATTTGACATGTGCACTTCCAGAAAAGGGATATCCGTTGCCAAAAAAGCATCACGCAGGGCAATGCTGGTATGAGTGTAAGCCCCCGGGTTGATAACTATGAACTCGACTTCCTCTTCTTCTGCCTGGTGAACCCATTCGACCAATTCACCCTCTGAATTGGTTTGCTTGCACTCAAGGCTAATTTTCCACGTTTCAGCTTCCTTTTGCAGAATATCCTCAATCTCATCCAGAGTCATGGCACCATAGTACTCCGGCTCTCGAAAGCCGACCAGGTTTAGATTTGGGCCATTCAAGACCAGAAATTTTCTCATTGTGAATTTCCATGTAAATTTGTGCGCTACCGCATAACGCACGATTATACATAAAGTCTTTACGAGGGTTTTGTGTTTGCTGAAATTTTCCGAAATACACCCTTGTCTGAAGGGTAAAAATTTACTTTGTTAAACTTTGATCCGGGTGCTTTAGAGTTATGGTCG
>JAPYNK010000080.1 GCA_028285825.1 Arenicellales bacterium
TGCGGCCCCGGAATGACGTTGTGCACATAGAATACCGACAGCATCATGGCGGTCAGCGCTTCTCCGGGGATACCCAGTGCCAGTAGCGGAATCATCGCTGCACCCGGCACGGCATTGTTTGCAGTCTCGGCAGCGACCAGCCCTTCGGGAGCACCCTTGCCAAACAGCTCCGGAGTTCTTGATGTCTTTTGTGCATAAGTGTAGGACATGAACTGCGAGGTGAATTCTCCAACCCCTGGAATCATGCCCATCAGCACGCCGAATGAAGAGCCAACGGTCGCCACGCGCTTGTAGACCCAGAGCTCCTTCAGGCCCTCGAAAATCCGGCCTTCCACTCTCGTCGCCTCGGGATGGGTATCCTTGTCCACCAGCAACAGAAAAGCCTGGGAAAGCGCAAACAGTCCCAGAACGACCACAATCAGGTCTATTCCCGAAGCAAGCCAGGTCTGGTCGAAGGTAAAGCGTCGTGTGTACTTGACTGGCTCCAGTCCAACCGTATTCAGAAAAATCCCGAAACAGGCCATCATGCCGGCCACAACCACCTTGCCGCGATGGGCCAGCACCACAAGTACGATCCCGAGCAAGGCGGCAAGAAAAATCTCCCGGCTTCCGAAATGTGGAGCAATCAGGGCAAGAGCCTGGGCCAGCAATATCAGGCAAATGACTGAAAAAATTCCTCCAAAGAAGGAAGCCGAGTAAGCCAGCGACAGTGCCCGCTTCGGATTGCCGTGGCGGGCTATGGGGTAGCCGTCATAGGTAGTCAGGGCATTGACGGCGGTTCCCGGCGTATTGATCAGGATTGCAGGAATCGCTCCTCCATACATCGACGAACCGTAAATTCCAAGCAGCAGAGTCAAGCCGACAATGGGCTCCATCGCAAAGGTTGCCGGAAGAAGAATGGCGATGGCAACCGCCGCCCCCACTCCGGGGACAGCCCCGATGATGACTCCGCCAATTGAACCCACCAATAACGCTGCCAGCACTTCCCAGCGCAGAAGAATGAGTATCGCTGAAGACAGGATGTCCATGCATGGGGTTTACAGGTAAAGCAGCATGAAATTACGGATGCCGTTGGGTAGATATTCATACACTGCTCCGGACGGAATCCTCACCTGTAGGAAGGCCTTGAAAATCACTACGATTCCCATGGCCACCGCCGCAGCGCTCGCGAACATCCTTTTTGTACGGTACCCGGCCCGATAAGTCAAAAACAAGGTGAACAGCAGCGTAGCTCCAAGATAGCCGATTCTCGGAACACTCCAGACATAGACCAGAAACCAGGCCGAATACTCGAGCGACCGGATCCAGAACAGCACCTCGGACCCACGCCCGGGAACTCTCGGCGAGACCAGAGACCCGATGCAATGCAGAAAAGCGAAAAGCAGCATGCCAGCCAGGCTGACAGTCGGCCAGAAGGCGGGCTGTGCGAACAACCTGGTTCGCCGGGTCCACAAGGCCTGATCCCCTAGCTGGCTAATCAGGAAAATGGCAAACAGGAAGAACGCAACCGCAAAAACCATATCCCCCGGCAAGCGTTCGCGCTCGAAAAAATGCATGAATGCCGATTTTCCCGGCATCGGCATGTCCTGTTCAGCGGGCAAAAGGCCCGAAGGCCAAAACTGCTATTGAGCTTCAGCTTTCCTTGAGAATCTGGCTTATACGATCAACAGAGTCAATGTCTTGCTCGATCTGCTGATAGGCCTCGTCGACATCCTGCCAGTAAATCAAGGCACCGGTCTCTTCCGAAAGTTTTCTTGCCTTGTCAGACTGCATGACACGCATCGCAACACTGCGGATCTTTTCTCTTGCATCTTCGGGAGTATCCTTGTGAACAAACAGTCCGTTCCACAGGGCGATATCGAGTTCGGGCACGATTTCGGCAACTGTTGGAGTATCAGGCGTCTTGGAAATACGATCACCGGTAATCGATGCCAGAATCTTGATCGAGTCCAGGCATGGAAGCACCAGCTGCAGCGTGGTATTGATGACATCCGCATCCCCGGATGCCAGAGTATTGCAATCGAGCGCATCGAAAGCAGCGTCAGATGCATATTCAAATCCCATTTTCGCAGCCATCGCCAGCGTTACCCTGGTCGGAATCAGTGGAGCACCAAAATGGCCAAGTGCGACA
The DNA here is from genome assembly GCA_028285825.1 of Arenicellales bacterium. GTDB lineage: Bacteria > Pseudomonadota > Gammaproteobacteria > Arenicellales > Poriferihabitantaceae > Poriferihabitans > Poriferihabitans thioversatilis. The sequence goes on from JAPYNK010000080.1 coordinate 2,132, forward strand.
TCATTGTTCCTTGCGTATTCGGCCAGTCCCTGCATGTCGTCATAAGGCGCATCCCCACCTGCGGCAATGACGAAAGGGTAGGTCAGAAAGTTGCCGATCGGTTCAAATGGGTTGGGATTCAGTTCGGGAATCCCGACATTAGGCCCGATTACCGGAACGGCGATAATAAACGAGCCAACCGTGTAGCCATCAGCCGGCGCATTGGCTACTTCCACCGCTCCGGGGAATGGACCGCCGCCCCCGCCGGGCTTGTTGACGACCGCCGCAGGCACGCCATATTCGGCCTGAAATTCATCCGCAATCATGCGGGTTAGAATGTCTTCCAGATCTCCCGGCGGCCAGGGCACGACAAATGAGACTGGTTTTTCCGGGTAATCGGCCTGCGCTGAATACGCGATAAGCGATAAGCCCATGAACAGAAACAGGATTAGCTTTTTCATAATTCCTCTTTATATTGACAGATTGAAGTGGATTTTTGCTGACCAGGAATTCAGTATCAGCACTCAGTGCCAGCCGCTCTCAGGCTTGTCAAACCAGACGTGTACCTGACCTGTGCCGGTCGCGTTTTCATAGTCGCTGTACAGCCGACCTTTTGCCCTGCATTGATGTCCGCCTAGCGCACCCGCCATGATCAGGTAGTGCCCGAACATGCCTTCCGGCTTGTGCGGGCGATACGACTCCATCTCATCAATGACACGTGCATGGTCGCCCTGTATCCACCAGTCAAGGCGCGCTTCATCTGCCGCTCGGGCCTCCGGTGTACGAATGTGAATCGGGTCGGATGCTTCGTGATCGGCGATTTCATCAAACGGCCAGAAGCGGTGGCTCATGCCCCCGCTGGCGATGACCACGACTCGTTTGTCGGAGACGGCAACTGCTTCGTCAATCCCGCGGCCAACCGCGAGGAAGTTGTGATCACGTGCCGTTTGACATAGCCCCATGGATAGCCAGGACTCGCCACGGTTAAGGTAATGCGCAGTATTGACGGTCGGGTAGTGAAGCGGCAGGCAAGGATCGTCACAGGCATAGCAGCGGGTGCCCTCAAGCTCGATCTTCTCTACGAGCAGACGAGCGAACCCCGAATCTCCTTTGAGGTTATAGGGAATCTGCACCATGCCACGCGGCAATTCTTCCGAGGTGAATTTGCCCTGCTGACACTGGTGTGCAGTGACGACAAACTCCCAGGTTGTAAACCAGTGTGAATCAAGAAGCAGGATTGTGTCAGGCTGCAGTTTGTCCAGCACTTCCTCGCGGATACGCTCAAGACCGGGCACCAGACTAATTTCCCTGCCCTGATTGAGTTCAAGCCTTAGCTCTCGGGGGAACATGATGGTGGGTGCGTGTGAAAGGAAGCCGGCTCCTACGATTTCTCCCATTGGGATTTCACCTGCATTAACGATAACCAATGCAAAGATTAGCACTTAGTGCCATCCAATACAACCAGACCCTATT
>JAPYNK010000081.1 GCA_028285825.1 Arenicellales bacterium
ATTCAACACATCCGTTTCACAATAGTTTCTGATCGCAGGCAGATCTCCCTCGAGATAGGTTTTCCAGACCAGCTTGCCTTCCATGCCCATTTTGCCAGGCAAGCCATTCATTACGGATATTTGATCGAGCGGGGCCGCAGCCCGCAAGTTATAGCCCGAAAGTACATCCATAAGATCAACATGCCGCCAGTGATAGCGGCTGAGATAGTTGCTGTACCGGAACTGTTGATCACGCTCTCCTCTCTCCCAATATCGTGACGCATCAACCCCATGCAACAGAGATCGGTAATGCAGCACCGGAAGATCAAAACCGCCCCCATTCCAGCTGACAAGGGTGGGCGTCATCTTGGCAATGCCGTCAAAAAACCTCTGAACCAGATCTTTCTCTTCGGACTCTTCAGTTCCGAGAGACCACAGCTTGATGGACCGGTCCTCTTTTCGGTAAAGCACCGAAATGGCAATCACGCGATGTTGGTGGAGAGGCAGAAAATCCGAGCCCCCGGTTTTCTGTACTTGTCTGGTGATCATTGCCTTGGCAATATCATCGTCCGATAAGCCTTCCAAACCATATAGGCGTTTCCCGAGTTCGGTGTCTGGAATGGTTTCGATGTCAAATACAAGAATACTCATGAAATTGTGCGCTGTGAAAAAACAAGTGAAAAAGTGATGAAGGGATATTGGGCCTCGGAATGCAGGTGATATGCCTTAACCGTATAACGGCCCAGCAAAATCAAGGCTCATGAAGAGGTCTTGTGGATTTCCCGCCATGCACCGTTGGTTCCGCGCACCACTGCCTCCTGAGAAGGTCTAGTGGCTCCAGAATGCGGACTGGCAGCTCCAGCAGGTCAATCAATACAGAACGGTCCAGGTGTTGCCGTACTCCGTCATCCCACGCTTCGTTGGCCGGACGAAGATGCTGATTCATGTAACTGTCGAATATTGAATCCGCCCTGGAAAGCTGATCTCCGGACAGCTTGCGAACGTCGAGGGCTATCAAGTTGGACAACTGGGAAATGGGCAGACAGGCCCTGCCCTGCTGCTGGCGAGTACCTGCCCACCAGAAAGCAATCAAACCAAGCGTGGTGTTCGCCCACAGAACCAAAGTTCTTTCCCATTCCCGGTTTTCGCATACGAAGTTTGGCCAGGCCCTGCCGCCTATTGACGGCTCCAGGGTCATGCAGGCCACCAGCGGTTGCGAGTTGATTCGGAAATCCCGATTGAAATGCAGTCTGGTTGCGGTATCCTTCCACGCCCGCTGCGCCCGTTCCTCACAGGCGATACGAGGTACTCCACAAGAGTCTATTTCAACAAAAAAAGAAGTCTCGCGCTTGGCATCATGAGACCACAACATGGGATATGTAGGAATCTCGCCCTGAACAAGCGGTTTCCTGTCAAACGGGCCTCGTGTCTGCCCATTCCCTTTGCGCTCTGTTCCTGTCAGGTCCATGTGATACAGCCCACGCTCCCCAAGTTCAGAAAGCCGGCACAGAGGAACCCTGACAGTCTTATCCATCCTTGGCAGTACCAGTTCACCATGTTCCATGCCATGAGCAAACCGGGAAACACTTCCCTCCCGCACGCCTGTGAATCCTCCCTCGGACAATTCGGCGACTATCCAGTTGCCGACTCGCTCTGTGCCAATTTCATACGAACCACCTTTTGCACCCGGAGCCAAGTGAACTTCCGATTTTCCCATAGCGAAGGCTTCTAGAATCGAATGGGGTCTTCTATACAGGTTGACGTAGACGGTGGGAGACTTGGCCGGTTTGCTCTCTTTTTTGCATCGAGTAGCGATGACCATCACTTCGGCCATTCCTGTATCGGCAGAAAAGGCGCGGTCGGTCGATCCAGTTGCAGCAATGCTCAAGATGGAAATATCTTGATAATGTTCTCCAATCAAGGCTCGGGATTTTTCCCAGGCATCGCCCTGTATGAACGTAGATGGTAATATCAGTGCCAAAACACCGCCGGGCTTGAGTTTTTTGTGCGCTAGGTCGATAAAGTTGGATGCCAACCCGGCTTGCCCATCACCCGCCATGCCGGGTTTCGTGATTCTCCTGAGCTGTTCCGACATGGCTCGCTGAATATCTTCGTCGTTTCCGAAGGCTGCAAAAGATGGTACGGGAACGCCGATCCTCTGAGCCTCCTGACCTGTGGGTCGGGTAAAAGGAGGATTCATGATCACTAGATCAAAAGATGCATGCTGAATGTGCAATTCCTGCCTGCCGTCTTCCTTGATACCATGAACGGACTCATGCCCTGTGCCCCAGATTGGCATTGTTGATTCTTCTTCGACAAAATCCAGGGCGCCCAGACTCAGCCTGTGTCCACTTCCTTCCTCAGGCATTCCGTATCGCAATATTCCAATAGACGTGTCTCCAAAGGTGACACTTGGATGCCTACTGGACAGTATCGTTGCGGTCAAATGCACTGCCGATGGCATAATATCAGAGCCCACCAGAACGCGTTCCATCATTTCTGGATGGATGGATCTGTCATCACCGCCAGCATACCTATGTCTGGCCATCATGGCACCATATGCAGCATTCAGCAGAGCACCTGTACCACATGCAAAATCTCCAATGCGCAGTGCCGTGATCGCCTGTGCGTCAGACCAGTCAATGCAAAGACGCGAGACGGCCAGCTCGGCTAGCAACGCCGCTGAGCTTGGCAGTGTGTAGTAGGTGGCCAGAAATTTACGATCAGCGATAAGCCGTTGGAACATTCTGCCGCTTAGATCAAGCTGGCTGGTAGCCCCAAGCTCTGCAAGATCGCTTGCGACTCGTGCTAGCCTAGCCAGTATCCGATAGGCAGTGCCGTTACGAATAGGCAACATCAACTGCCTGGCAATATAGAAAATTGGCCAGTAATTGATGTTTGTATAAATGTAGTGCCAATGACTTAGCAACCCTGACTTCGGCAAATGTCCTAGTTCATTGCAAAGCTCATCGATGGTCTTGATGTTTTTGTATCCTGCAATAGCGGTATGAAACATCATCGCATTCGCAACGATTGCCATCGCCATGCGGGAAGTCTGCTCGCAATCCTGCTGCTTTAGCTCTTGCCCGATCTTGCCAAGCATATCCGGGGCCTCCTTGCCTGCCTGCCGGAGAATGGCGCTGGCCTGGGCAACGCCTTCTTCGAGGATTCTAACTCCTTGGGCAATGCGGCTTTCCGACAGTGAAGCATATTCAATGAGTGCGGCTAAATCCTTTACGCCACCCTTTAGCCAACCTTCTGCAGGCCAGCGAGAAAAATCACTCGACCCTATGGAAAATACGCAAAACTCGAATTCGACTGTATTTTGAATCAATCCTGATAAATTACCCTGCCTTTCAACACTTAGCTTCTCTGGCATGCGTACCGCAATGGTTTGCTCTATGACAGTGCCGTCCAGCTGCAGCCTCTCTCCCAACCGACTCTTCGCATCGCTTTCAACGGTGCGGGCTGGTGCGAACTCGGTTTCCACAATTACGGGAAGTCCGTTGGGGTGACGAACCAGAATGTCAGGCTGCCGACTCAGGCTGTCAATGAAATTACGCGTCTGCTCGGCCTCGACATGATCGTACCATTGCGGGTTCATGTCGCGTAGTACATTCGCCAAGATAACGTTTAGTGCCCGTTCAGTGTTGCGACCTGCCAATTTCTAAGCTACCTTCCTATTGGGAATTATATGCCTGACAGCCAAAACCCGGTTAGTCCACTGCCACCATCCAAATCAAAAACCATGGCAAAGTCCGGAGGGTATTCAGTCTGCCTTATCGAACGTGATCCGGAGCAAAAAATCATTTTGGCTGTCAGGCATATAATTCCCTTCCTATTCATGTCCGACACACTCTTATCTGATGCATGCCATGAAAAATCAAGAGTAAAATGGAATATGTGCTTGTTGACCTCAATCTTTCCCTCTCCAAGCATTTTTTTGTCTTTGCGTTGGCGGATACGGGGCTGCCC
>JAPYNK010000082.1 GCA_028285825.1 Arenicellales bacterium
ATGACGGCGTTGTTCCTGTCGACATGATTTACGGATGTCCGCAATATCGACCCGAGATGCGTGGAATCAGCCTGCCTCAGGGAGTGCATGTATCCATTTGTGGCACTGATCTAGTGCGGGATAATGATGGCTTCAAGGTTCTTGAGGATAATCTGCGGGTTCCATCAGGGGTCTCATACATGCTCGCCAACCGCAAGGCAGTCAAATCCAACTTGCGCCAGCTGTTTCGGCAATATTCAGTGCAGAGCATTGAGCACTATGGAGCGATGCTGAGACAAACCCTGAATGAACTCGCCCCGCATAATACCGACAATCCCTGCGTTGTGGTATTGACCCCCGGCGTATACAACTCCGCATTTTACGAGCATGTATTTCTGGCTCGTGAAATGGGTGCCGAGATCGTCCAGGGCCAGGACTTGCTTGTTCACAATGGATTCGTCTACATGCGAACAACCGATGGCTTGAAACGCGTGGATGTCATCTACCGCAGGGTCGACGATATCTACATCGATCCGCTGTCCTTCATGCCGGACAGTCAGTTGGGAGTTCCCGGGCTGTTTCACGCCTTTCGACTGGGCAATGTGGCAATCGCCAATGCACCCGGGACCGGGGTGGCCGACGACAAAAGTGTCTATGCCTATGTGCCTGAGATCATTCGCTACTATCTTTCCGAAGAACCCATTCTCTCGAATGTCGAGACCTATCTTTGCCGAAATCGCGAAGATCTTGAGTATACGCTGGACAATCTGGACAAGCTGGTGGTAAAGATGGTTGGTGAATCCGGTGGATACGGAATGCTGGTGGGGCCCCATGCCACTCCCGAAGAACGGAATGACTATGCACGGGAAATACGCAGGGACCCGGCCAATTTTATTGCCCAGCCTACTCTGGACCTCTCCAGAATGCCTTGCCTGACACCCGATGGTGCCGCCCCTCGCCATGTGGATTTGCGTCCCTTTATTCTGCAGTCGAAAGAAATCAATATTGTCCCCGGGGGGTTCTGCCGTGTGGCATTGACCGAAGGCTCTCTGGTCGTGAACTCAAGCCAGGGCGGTGGTGGCAAAGATCTCTGGGTGGTCGGAGAATAGGTCATGCTATCAAGAAATGCCTATGGCCTTTACTGGATAGGACGATACATGGAACGTGCCGGCTTTGTCAGTCGACTGATTATCGATCAGTTGCATGCGATTCAGGACCGCCCCATAGAAGACATTCACGCTGGCTGGAGACGCCTATATTCAACACTCGGAACCAGCCCGGTCGGTGCAGATCTTGACCTGGATACGGATGAAGAGAGCACCATGCTGGCCGATGTATATACGCTAACCGACGATCTGGTTTTCGAGAGCCACAACCCCGATGCCGTCCTCAGTTGCTTTGCGACGGCCAGGGAGAACGCCCGCCAAATCCGCAATAACATCACGTACGAGATGTGGACTTGTCTCAATGTTTCATATCTTGAGATGCGTGATGTTCGGTTGCTGGATATCTGGAATACACAGCCCGAGAACTTTCTCGCCAAAGCCGCACTGGCCGTTAGAACGTTTAACGGGGTTGCCGATAATACGATGTACCGTGATCATGGGTGGCACTTTTTGAAATTAGGCATTTATCAGGAGCGAACCATTAACATCACGTCTCTGCTCCGGTCACACATCAAGTTGTTCCCGATCTCGGAAGCGCATCGCGAATGGAATTGGGGTTCACTGCTGGGTATTTGTGAAGTGAGGAGTGCATTCAGAAATCGGCACTCAATAAAATTCAGGCCAAACGATGTGATCGGCTTCCTGTTCGCCGATGAGAAGCTCGCTATTTCTGCCCTTTCGGCACTGACCACGATACAGCAGATACTGGCTGAACTGACCGCGGATCATCCTGACCAGAAAAACAAGCCGGGTATCCAGGTTCGAAACGCCCTGGCACTGCTCAAGGACCAATGGCCCACCCGGGACGAGCGGGATGATCCCGAAACCGTTGCCATGATAAACAGCATCAACCATGCCTGCCAGCTGCTGAATCATGAGTTGGAACAGAACTATTTCTTCTATGAAATTGAGGATACTCCGCCAACATGACATCGTCTTCACAACAGCACTTTATCGTCGATCACCATTCTGTCTATAGCTATAGCGAACCGGCTACCGGAAGCGTGATGGCTGTATACCTGCAGCCGCTGGACGAAGACAGCCAGCGACTCCTCTCTTTCGACATTGGGATCGATCCGATAGCCATGCCGATTCCCTGCGATGACTCTTTTGGCAACCGCTATCACCTGTTCAACATCCACCGTAGCCACATGAGCACAACGGTTCACAGTCGCTCGGAGGTCAAAACTTCGGATTGTGCCAGTTTGCCAGAATCACTTGAGCCGGACGCATGGGACCGCTTGAAGCAATTGCAGCACAATATTCATTTCTGGGACTACCTGACTAATGGAAAATACACCATGCCCTCCCAGTCATTGACCGACTTTGCGGACAGCCATGATCTATTGGCCAGCTGCGACCCGTTGCAAACACTGCAACATGCCTGCCGCACCCTGCACGAAACCTTTATCTACAAACCCAACAGCACCACCGTTGATTCATCAATAGAACAAATTCTGGAAACGGGAGAGGGAGTATGCCAGGACTATAGCCATGTGATGATTGCCCTGGCACGCAGCTGGGGAATTCCCAGCCGCTATGTCTCGGGCTACCTGTTTCTGGAAGGTGCACCCGGCGAGCAAAGCCCTCAAGGCGCCAGTCATGCCTGGGCTGAATTCTGGCTTCCGGATATTGGCTGGATCGGCTTTGACCCGACCAACAACAGTGTGGCTGATCATCGCCATATTCGCCTCGCCAGAGGGCGTGACTATTCCGATGTATCACCAACCCGGGGGGTGCTGCTTGGCGGTGGAAACGCTGTTCTTGAAATTTCAGTCACGATCAAGCAAGGAGACATGGACGGCAATCCATCGCATACCCCGAAAACCTCTCTGCAAAAGGGTCGTAATGAAGGATCGACTGACTTGAGGCAAATCGGGCATTTTGAACCAAGACATCAAATCGGCAGCCAGCAACAGTAACTCATCCAATTCTCCTTGATCAGCAGAATCAATGCCATCCATTGACCATACTCAACACCAACGCATCAAAACCGGTGCCGGAATCATTCAATGACCCTCTCTGAATTCCCGCTCATCGCACCTCATGACCTGATGGAGCGAATCGCAGAACCCGACATGGTTGTGCTGGATGGTTCCTGGTATCTGCCAACAGAAAACCGGGACCCCCAACGCGAGTACCGGAGTCAACATGTTGCCGGAGCGAGATTTTTCGATATCGATAAAATCTCCGATCCGGATAGTGATCTGCCGCATATGCTACCCAAGCCGGATTATTTTGCCAAAGCTGTCGAACAACTGGGAATTTCCAATGACTCTCAAGTGGTTGTGTATGACGGGAAGGGATTGTTTTCTGCTGCACGAGTGTGGTGGATGTTTCGGATTTTCGGACATCAATGGGTCAGCGTACTGGACGGCGGACTACCCGCATGGCTGGCTCGAGGCTTCCCGACCAGCAACCAGGAGCCTGCGATCACCCCGGGCACATTTGATGTTGCTTTCGACTCGAGCAACGTCGCAACCATGCAAGAGATTCTGGATAATCTTGAAACGGGAGAATCCGTCATTCTTGATGCACGTAGTGCTGGGCGGTTCACGGGCACAGCACCCGAACCACGGCCTGAACTGAGGGGCGGGCATATGCCTGGAGCACTGTCACTGCCTTTTACCGAGCTGCTGGAAGACGGAAGACTCAAATCCGTTGACGATCTCAGGCAGGTTTTCGAGCGTCGAGGTATTGTGGATGACCAGAAAGTGATTACTTCCTGCGGCTCTGGCGTGTCCGCTGCCGTGATTAATCTGGCGCTGCTTCTTTGCGGTTTCGAAAGGCAACGCCTATATGACGGTTCATGGACGGAATGGGCTTCAGTGAAGGACAATCCAGTCGTTTCTCAAAACCCATGACCGGTACATGGCGCCACATTGCCCAGACTTGAACCGGAACATCCATTTGCAAGGAAAGTCATCTCATTCCAAACGGCATGATTTGCCTCATTAAATGGGAGTTATATCGGAAAGCAACATTTTGACCTGACAAAATTTGATGGTTAAGGCGGGTTGATTGCTACTTCTTCTTGGCCGATCCGCTGAAGAACGCTTTTTGCAGAGTTTTCATGTCTGCACCGGGCATATCAAGCTCTTGCTGCTTATCCCGCTTCTTTGGCTGATAATTGGAATCGAAAGAGTCGGGGTTGGACTTTTCAGTCTTACTTGGTTTCTTTTTCATGTCAGTTGCCCTTGTACACGGATAAAGGCAGCGTCTCCACTTTTTCAGCAACATCTTCTAACTTCAATTCCGACTTGTGCACTCCTTCCACTCTCAAGGCCATAAGATGCCGCCTCAATTCTTCTACTGGATTATTGTTTCGCATTTGGATTATCTTCACTTGTGATGATTCAGCTGTTTTCCACATGGAGCTTTTGGCAGGGAGCGCATCTACCAGCACAATGTCATTTTTGCCCATTCGTTCAACCTTGTCTCCTACAACTTCCGTATTGCCGGTTCCGATCAGGCCAATTTCCATACGGATCATGCCTCTGGGTGTTCTCATTTCACAATCCATCTGTCGGGCGACCTCATCATCTGCCTGGATATTGACCTGGAAGTGGTCGCTTTCTTCCAACCCCAGCACGGCCAATGCACTGCGGGCCAGCGACAACTCCAGGGCCTTGCCGATTTTGGACTTTAGAGAACCGCGTATGGTTAAGGTTGCGGCACCGCACCACATTAGCAATGCAATATCCCGGGTTTTGATATGGGCTGGGTAGCTCTCTATCTCCTCCAGCATCATGTCAAATACAGCCGGGTAATCGCTCACCTTGAGGCCAAGGTTCTGTGCAGTTTTCTTGCCCAGTCCAATAAGCCAGTAACGTATATTGTCCTTCCTTCCTCCCGATTGCTTAATCAGCTCACGTACACTGGCTCGCCATTTCTCATCGTCATTCGGATAAATCTGTGAAATCTTGTGAAGCTCTGTATATGCTGATAGCAAATCCCGTCTTGTGACCCCGTCAAAGAACAGTCGGTAGTTCGTACCTGTCAGTATCCTGGCTGAAGCATCCCGCAAGCCTTCAGGTGAAAAAGGGTCCTTCCAGGAAGGAGTGTTCAAAGAACCGCTCCTGCAAAGTATTCATGATCGCAAATTTGCGGATCATGCTCTATCAGTCTTGCATTGCCGGTCTGAAGAGCAAAATAAGCAGGGTCCTTTTCAATCATGATAAACCGCCTGGCCAGATTTCCGGCAACCCGGCCCGTAGTACCGGTTCCGGCAAAAGGATCAAGAACCAGGTCGCCTTCAAAAGAGTAGTAGCGAATTACGCGCTCGGCAAGGGCTTCGGGAAACACTGCCGGATGCTTCTTGTGGGAAGCAGGGTGAATTTTCCATATGTTGGTTTTCTCGTACTCTCCATCAATGCGGGATTTTCTCACGGCATCCGGATCCGGATGGTTTCGCAGATTCCAGTCAATGAGTTTGTCCGTTTCCTTGCGATAGACCATGACATTTTCAGTAACTGAAACCGCCTTGTACTGTAGAGGCTGACGATCTGCCGCAAAGCGTCTGCCTCTGCCGATATTCCACCCCGCCCCTTCGGGCTTTTCCCAAATGATGTCATCAATGAAGTCAAAACCGATTCCGGTCAGTATGCCGTGCAGATCATACGGAACCGGAATTCTCTTGCTGGAAGCATTGCGATTCGGCCTCTTCACCAGTACCGGGCTGGTATTCACGACCAGAAACCGTCCATCACTCAAAACGTGATAACATCCTTCAAAGATTTCCCGAAGCAAGTCCAGATAGCTTTCATAGTCCCGGTATTCAAAACATTCTGGCTTTGCATTGAAGTATGGAGGGGAAGTAAAGACTAACTGGGCTGTTCCTGGCGGGTACTCTGCCAGCACATCCACAGCATCTCCAAGTATCAAGCGGGACGGGATGGGGCGGAAAGATATTTCATGGCTGGACTTTCTTGTCTTAACCTGTGAAGTGCTCTCAATCCGTTGCTTGATCAATTTCAAATCGCTTGAAAAAACGACCCTGCTTCCTCTTACCTTTACTTCTCCAACAGGTGCATTACCGTTGTGCGGGGCCAGTAATGAAACCCGCCACAAGTCGCTACGATCATCATATTCGGGAAGCCCCAAGCCCACATTCACCCGTTTGGCACCCACCCATTCCAAGACAATGTCCTTGATCTCCTTTGCAGTGGGTAGTGCTATTGCCTCCATCATCGTGCCCCACTATGAAATCCATTGTAAGCGGTGAGGCCTTCATACTGAAGACGCTTGCCATCCACTCCCCTGACAATCTTTCCAATCTGGTCAATGGTATCAAGCCTGTGGTCATTGTGCCGTCCGGCAAACTCGTTGACATAGCGCCTAAGGTGTTTAGGCGAAATCTTGTTATATATGCCGTGATAGCCGCGCTTCATCAGCGCCCAGAATAATTCTATGCCGTTGGTATGCACTATGCCGTAAACATACTCGCTGACTCGCTGATTAACGCTATCATGATCGAAAAGCAGGCCATCATAGGCGGTTGTGCCAACGGTATAGACCTTTGCCGTTTCATCGGCATTGGATTTCACGAAACCCTGCAAGGTATCGGCATCGGCGCTATCGGTCACCGAAGCGTTGATCTCATTGGCTTCCCTATCTTTCATGCCTAAAACAGCCTTCTTGCCTACTGCATCGCGTCCAGTGCCCTTGAGGGTCTTCCGTTTGGCATTGGACATGTTCTTGTGCTTGCCTCCAATGCAAGTCTCGTCAACTTCTACCGGGTAAACAAACTGGCCCGTTTCGTTTTCAAACGCATCCCGAAGTCGGTGAAGCATGAACCAGGCAGCTTTTTGACCAATGCCCAAATCACGATGCAGCCTGATGCTGGAAATCCCCTTTATATTCGTGGTGAACAGGTAAATGCCGACAGCCCAATGTCGATACTTGATTTTGGAGCCTTCCATGACTGTTCCCGTTTTCATGCTAAACATGGGCTTGCCTGGACACTTCCGACAACGATGCGTCATGGTAGGATGCTTGATGTTGCATTGGACTTCGGAGGTTCTGCAGTGCGGGCAAGCAGGGCCATTCGGCCAGCGTCGCCGCTCAATCCAATTCTGCGCCTTTTCTTCCGTGCCGAACATATCGGCTATCTGCAACAGTGACAACCCTTCGCGGGACGATTTGCTAGGCCCTTTGCTCATGATCAGGTCTCGTTGTTTCATCGTTAATTTACTGAATAGTAACATTATGAAACAGGAATGTCAACAGTTTTTTGCTATAACCTAGCCCAAGTTTAACAACCGTTGCAGTAACCGGTTGTTAAACTTGGGCTAGAGACTGCTACAATGGCAGCAGTTCGCGGTACAGATGGCTCAGATAGCCCGACAGCATCGCCCGGCACGGCAACGACCTCAGGATGCCGATCAGCGCGACATGATCCTGCTCCCCGTAGTCGTAACGGTAGCGCTCCGGCGCCTTGCGGGTGCTCTTCAGGTACGGCGGACCGCATACACCAACTCACGGTCCTCGAACAGATAGCCCTCCAGAAAGGCATGGCAGCAGCCGTAGACCAGCTCAACCGGGTAGCCGCAGGTGAAGTCCCGAGCACCCACGCATCCCACTCAATCCCGATGCTGTACAGTGCCGGCGGCTTGCGTAAAATCAAGGGGGCGAGTAGTTACCTTTTGGATATAATTCCCCATTAAAACATGTCTGAAAACCCTGCATCAAGCTCATTAGGCGCATGGCTGGTAGCAATTTTCGTGACTTTTAAATCGATCAGCGAAATTTGAGCATTGTTCCAACTGTGTCTCCCCATTCCTCAAGAAAACAAGGGTAGCCCTTAATTGCCTCGAGGAATCCCTAATTTATAAATAGAAAACATGAGGGCACCCCCAACGCCTTGTGCAGCATGATTTTCGAGGGGTCTGTAGAATCACCCAGTGGGTGACTCCGGGTCGAGGGCTGAAACCTGCAGTGCATATGGCTTCATGCCCAATACCAAGCACTCTACTTAGAATTAAGGGGAATATCAGCGATTGATCCATGCATGCACTGAACGCCTTTATGTTTGGCAGGTACTGTGGATGCAAAGGAGACATGCTTTTCATCAAGGGACCCGACTGAAGCAAGCTTACTGAGTTCATATAATTTGTTGCAAGATCGGATCCTCAACCGTTTTGAATATTTCATTAACTATGCTCCCGCGGGGTTTTCTTTCTCCCCGCATACTGCAGCAAAGATGAATTTGCATTGCCATGCAATCCGCTTGCCGGTCCAACCTGAAATGTTGATTAGGCATCTTATCCACATAAACCGGAAAATCCGCCCCATCCAGAAGACTATAACCCTGTCCTATTGATAATCCAAAATCAATATAATTTTCAGGACCACCGCATGTGTCTCCTGACGTGTTACAAGGCAGTTTTCCGTACCAGATTGAGCATCTGCATGATTGGCTTGCCATGTTCTGCGGAATCATGCAGGACAATGGTGGCTTTATGAGCGTTCAGAGCACCCGCCAACAGCACACGTGGTATCTCGAACAGGTGCCCAGCGACCTTCGGCAAAATTTCCGAGCGAACAACAATCAATACCGAGGACAAGTCCTGATGCGTCCTCAACTCTTTTACTCGATCAGCAACCGGACTATCCAAAACCCCACCGGACATATTGAAGATATTCGGCTCTGGGCACGAATCCGGCAAAAGCAACCCCTGCGCAAGAATACTTTCGACCCAGAATGAATGCTCATGATCCTGTAGCAGACTAAAGTCAAGCTCTTCAGGATTCGCTTCTCTGGCAAATCCTACCAATATTACCCGAACGCCCTTCTTTTGCGATTTGATTTTGGGCAATTTTTGCCCTAAAGGTGTCGTATCGTTGAGCAGCATCAGTTCTACCGAGCCCTCTGCATGGAAATCAAGTTGACTGATGCCGCACTGGGATTGCTGCATGCGATGCTGGTGTCTCACTGAGAGACCCAGAGCATTATTGATCAGGGCCTGATTGGTACCAAGGTGGGAAACCACCAGTAATCTTGAGTTGGCAACTCCAAGAATTCGCTCAGCCAAGAACTCGGCGACTCTTTGCTGAAGCTCGACAAGCGGTTTTCGTGAACCCTTGCCTGTTTGTATTTCGAATTCATCGGGCCGGTCAAAAAAGCATCTCAGCAGGGATGGGGCTATCTTCTGGATTTCTGACAGTTTCAACCCTTGCCACTCGGGAATATCCACCTCGCAAAGGCGCTTGTCAAACCGAATCGCCTCTTGATGGCCAACGGCCTTGGCGAGAATCTCTGCCGTTTGCCTTGCACGAAGCAACGGACTTGAATAAATGGCGTCAAAAGAACAACCGCCAAGTGCCTGCCCAGCCCGTTCCGCCTGATTGACGCCCTTTTCGGAGAGACGGGCCCGATCACCGAATCCTTGAAACCGGCCTTCAAGATTAAAGTCACTAAGTCCATGCCGGATCAAGGTCAGGGTTGTCTTTTGGGATTCCATCCGGTTCAACGATCTGTATGCGGGAATTGAGAAGCCTGCAGTTGAAAATTCTACAATCTGGGAAGCAGGCATTCAAGAATTTCAACACAACCCGAAACGAGTCAATAGTTTATGCTCCTGATTCCTAATTAAAACAGGAAGGAAAAAAGAACGGACATTGCCGACTGCTGCAGCAAGGCAGATTTCCTCACTATCCCAAAACCCTGTATTTCGTTACAATGCCCGCATCTAGGAAAATAGCCGCTGGGGCAAACTCCCGACCCCACTGGAAACTTTATTCACCGACACTCTGGAGGTAAACATGTTCAAGGCAATGATAATCCTGAAACGCCACGATGATCTGGGGTTTGATGAATTCAAGAATCACTGGCTAAACCAGCACGCAACTCTGGTGCGCCAATTGCCAAATATCCGCAAAGCGGTATTTAACTTCTCGACAGAAGAAGGCGTTGGAGAAGTGGACGCCGTATCAGAGCTTTGGTTTGACAGCCAGCAGGATTTTCTGGATGCCTATGCCAGTGAGATTGGTCAACAGGTTGCGCAAGATTCGCTGGCTCGTGTCAGCAAACGCGAGCGTGTCATGCTTTCTGAACACAGCATTATTTGAACTGCATTCATTCGGAAAAAGGAATGAACATGTGCCGCATCATCTATCTGAATGGACAGTATGTACCCGAGAGTGAGGCCAGGATTTCAATATTCGACCGGGGAACACTGTTCGGTGATGCAGTCTATGATGTCGTACCCGTCCTGTCCGACCGCTTTATCAACTTTGACAGTCACTACTCACGACTGACCCGCTCTCTCAATTCGCTGTCCATCCCCTGCCCCATAAGCTCCGAGGATTTGCTCAAGTCAATTCGGAAGCTGGTTTTGATCAACAACTTGCCCGAAGGGGTTGTCTACATTCAAGTGAGTCGTGGCATTGCAGACCGGGACTTTCTGGCCGAGAAGGAACTTTCTCCCACCGTATTCATGTTCACGCAACAAAAACCACTGTTGCAGCATCCAAAACTGACGAACGGGGTCAGGCTCAAAACCGTTCCTGATATCCGCTGGGCGAGACGTGACATCAAATCCTGTAACTTGCTTGGCCAGATTCTTGCAAAGTCAACGGCACGGGATAAAGGCGCGGATGATGCACTCATGATCGAATCCGATGGCACCATTACGGAATGCGGCAGCAGCAGTTTCTTCATATACGGAGATCAATGCATCGTAACCCGCCCGCTCGGTACAGACATCCTTCCAGG
>JAPYNK010000083.1 GCA_028285825.1 Arenicellales bacterium
ACCCCGTCTTCAATCAGCAATATGCATGAGCCGGGTTGAGACAAGCGCACACAGCTCTCCAAGCAGTTCCTTTCAAACGGGGATTTGTTGACAACATGCAGCATGTTAGAAACCCTCAGAAATTAAGCAGCACATCGGATTCACTGATGATTCGCTGCATTTCACTGGCACTGACGACATGAATCAGGGGCTTTTCCTCCCAGTCATCGTCTTCATCCTCGTAAACCAGAGACATCAGGTCATCCTCTGACAAGCCACGACGCTCTAGGGATTCACGTTCGACATAAACACGTTTGACATCATAATCACCCAGGGCACGGTAAGTTGCGCTGAAGTTCTTGGTGCCTATGGCCCTTGTGTCCTGACCCGACTTGAGCTGGAAAACACCATCGTCCAGATAGGCCATCGCAACCTCCTGATCAAAGGCTGCACCGATCAGGGCCACCTCAAGACCTTCCTGGGCATAGTTCGTGCCATGAGGTGCTCTGCGATTGATGTACAGAAACTTCTTGACGATACCGGACTGTCGTTCTTCGTTCAAATTCTGGTGCTGCAAAAATTGTTGCTGATTTCCGATATTCAATCGCCAAATGTCACCAGACGATCGGCTTGAATACCCGCTTCGATCAATTGCCCCAGCCCCGAAATTCGGAATCCATCGGCGATGTTGTTGGCGTCCTTGCCATTGCGTTTTTGTTCCTCCTCATCAACGACACCGCGCCGTTGTGCGGCAGCAACACAGACCACCAAATCCAGTTCATGTTCCCGGGCAAGCTCACTCCAGCGATTGGGAATATGCCGATCATCCTGTGGAGGGGTCGTGAGGCGGGTTCCATTATTCACGCCATCGTGATAGAAAAATACCCGAATCACCTGATGGCCAAGCTCAAGTGCTGCCCGAGTGAACTGGAACGCGCTATCACTGGCCTGATGCGTGTAGGGGCCTTCATTGACAAGGACTGCAAACTTCATGCCGAGCTCGCTGTTGCATTCAGAAGCGGATATGGGTTGACGAGTTCAGGCTTTTTCGTGAACCTCGCCAGTTGTCGATGTGATACTTGGTAAATGGCAAACCGGTCAGTTCAAAAAACCGCGGCCAGCCAATTCTATCGACCCATTCATTCACGCGTTCCCAATCCTTTGCATCCTGCTGGTAGGTCTTCAGGATTTTCTTGACAATGGCTGTTGCTTCAGGCCAGCGCGGAGGATTGTTGGGAACGCCACCCGCAACCAGCTTCTGAAAACTTGGCTTGCTGCGTGCATTGGAATGGTTGCCGCCAACCCAGATTGCAAGCTTGGAATGCTCGGGATCGTTGATCTGCATCGGTGGACACGGGGGATAGCAGGCCCCGCAGCAGATGCATTTTTTCTCATCGACCTCCAGACTCGGCTTTCCGTCGACCATGGCAGGGCGAATTGCCGCAACCGGACAACGGGCAACCACGGATGGACGCTCGCATACATTGGCAACCAGAGAATGGTTAATCTTGGGTGGCTTTGTATGCTGGACATTGATGGCGATGTCACCCTGTCCTCCGCAATTGATCTGACAGCAGGAGGTGGTGATGTGCACCCGATTTGGCATCCGGCAATGCTTGAACTCGTCAATCAGCTCATCCATCATCGCCTTGACGACACCCGATGCATCGGTACCGGGAATATCGCAATGCAGCCATCCCTGGGTATGTGAGATAAAGGCCACTGAATTGGCCGTTCCGCCAACTACGAAGCCTTCCTTTTCCAGGGCTTCTATCAGCGGTTCGACTTTTTCTTCACGGTCTACCATGTATTCAATGTTGCTGCGGATAGTAAAGCGCACATGACCATCGCCATATTTGTCGCCGATATCGCAAAGTTTTCGCAACGTGTAGACATCAAGAATACGCTGGGTACCGGCTTTTACGGTCCAGATCGACTCACCGCTCTCGGCATGGTGGACCAGTACGCCCGGCCGGGGGTGATCATGGTATCTCCATTGCCCGAAATTCCGAATCATTGACGGATGCATGTACTGCATGCCATCGGGACAGCCCGACTCGATCGGTCGTCGCATTTCCTGAAGATTCATGTCTCTAGCCTCCCTGAGCGGCAACCCGCTTGCGTTCAAACCACTTTTCCGCTTCTTCGTCCCATCCGTCCATGCGGACATAGGAGCTCTCTCTCGGATGCGCAATCATGTTGGGGTCAACATCAAGCTCGACACCCTCGAGAAAGTTGATGAGTCCAATGCGTTCGATCATTTCGCCGCATCGTTCGTGTTCCAGGCCATTTTCGGCCCAGAAGTCGATGATGTTTTCGGCGATCTCAACGATTTTTTCGTAATCTTCGTCGGTCTCAAGCTTCATGAAAGGGACCACCACGGTACCCATCAAGTCTCCAATCTTGAGAGTGCGCTTGCCTCCGACCAGAACCGTTACCCCCCGATCATCACCGGGAGACAATGCACGATTCATGACATTCAGGCAGTGCATGCATTTCACGCAGTTCCGGTTGTCAATTTCCAGCCTGTCATCATCGGTTAGTGTCATGCAGTTGCTCGGACAACGGGTAATCACGTTGTCAATGACATATTGCCGACCCTTGCTATCGATAAAGTTGGCGACCTGCTCCTCATCGATCTTGATGTCATCACGCCAAGTGCCGATTACCGCAAAATCTGCGCGTTCAATCGAGTTGGTGCAATCATTGGGACAGCCTGAAATCTTGAACTTGAACTTGTAGGGCAGT
This sequence comes from Arenicellales bacterium, assembly GCA_028285825.1. Classification (GTDB taxonomy): domain Bacteria; phylum Pseudomonadota; class Gammaproteobacteria; order Arenicellales; family Poriferihabitantaceae; genus Poriferihabitans; species Poriferihabitans thioversatilis. The sequence continues at coordinate 2,728 of JAPYNK010000083.1, forward strand.
GCAGGCCGATGAACGTCATCGGTAAAGTTGTTGACCAGTTCCCTTTGCAGTCGATGTTCGTTGGTACAGGATTGTTCACACCGTGCGGCACCCACACAGGACATGGCGGTTCGCACGCATGGGCCTGCTCCCCCCAAGTCAAAACCATAGTCATTGATCTCGTCAAAGAAGTGCTGGGTGTTTTCCGTGGTTGCACCAATGAACATGATGTTGCCCGTTTGACCGTGAAAAGTAACGAGCCCGGAACCCCAACGCTCCCAACTTTCACCGAGCTGTCGAAGCATGTCCGTCGTGTAGTGGTTACCGGCAGGTGGCTGTACTCGCAGGGTATGAAATTCCCTGGAATCCGGGAATTGCTGGCCGACTTCCGAGAAGCGTGGAATGATGCCCGCACCGTAACCAAAAACACTGACCGTGCCACCCTTCCAGTAACCCTTGCGAGTTTCGTAGGAATGCTCCAGCTGACCCAGGAGGTCATTGGCTACGCCATTGATGCGCTGATCAGGATGCTTATCCCGAAGATTTTTGATTCCCGAGATGAAACTCGGCCACGGACCGGACTCGAGTTCATCCAGCATTGGCGTATCATGGAATTTATTGCGACTGTCGCTCATGTTCTATCCCCACTTGTTGGTTAACCGGATTCGTCTAATGCCTTCCCTCGTTCATTCCAGCACCCTTTGCGTGTAATCCGATTGGCTTGATGCTTCTCAGCGGTAATTTTAGTTTCCCATTCGGCATCGACTCCAGCCCCCCAATAGGATAGACGGTTCCATCAATCTATCCCTATCGGGATATGGACGGGTACCCGTCATGCATCCAAAGTATAGCATGCCGTTATTGGATAGTTAGTGCAGCATGTGTCCATCAATCATTCCTTCCTGACGAAGCCGCTATTACGATGAGTGAGAAAAAGAAGCTGATCAAGGAATTGATCCAGATGCAGAAGAAGTTCATGACCGTTGAAAAAACCAGTGGCATCGACTTTGACAACTATTACGGTGCCAGGGGAGACGATGGCATGGCGGAGTATCAGTCGAAATATAACGAGCTTGCCAATCGCCTGGTTGACATCGCCCACGCTGATAAAGGCTCAAAGCGCTAAACGCCGATTCGCCTGCCTGTATTGAATACGCGATTTTCAGTAGTATTGGGGAGCACTCAGGCAGTACTGGGCCTGCGGTCATTCTTTCCAGTTTTCGGCTTCTTCGGTTGAACCGTTTTTGCCATCCTCATAGCCCGCTTGCCAGGCCTCCGTAATACGTTGCTCTTCAATTTCAGGGTTGCCCAGATAGCCACTGGCCCAGCCCAGGATATACTGCCTTGAGACTTTCATGTTCTCAAGCTGCTTGATGGTTTCATAATACCGATTTGACATTGTTTTACCTCGTACTGACGTGCATTTGCTGCTGATTATGAAAATCGCTGTTTTGCACCTTTTTGATTTATTCCATGCTGGTCAGCCATGGTCAGGCTTACGCATCTGACTTATACATTGTGATTTCTGTTTTGACATGCCATACACAGTCCTTGCCGGGCATAATGGTCAGCAAATCACCTCCTGATACCCGTATCGGCCCTTCCCCATCGGTGGTTATTTCCGCTTCACCCTCCTCGATATAGTAGGTCTCTCTTGTTGTCACCGAGCTCGGGTGCATGCCCACGGATTTATGAATGGCTGGCCAGTCCTCCACATTGAGAATCTCAAGCTTCATTGGAGAAGGTTTGTATTCAACCAGTATATGAGTCATGATGAATGTTTTTTAGGTCAATTTTTTGGAAATGCCCACTTTGAAAGATAGCCAGTCAGTCCAAACCTCCATTTCTCCACAGTAATCTCTGCACGATTCTATATTCCCGCCATGCCATCCAAGAAGTGGGGTTCGCATCTGGAAAAGCTCTGTTAATGGTTTTTTCTTACCCTTTTGGCGATCAGTGTTCCCCCAAGTGAGTGTGAGTTTAGCTTGTTGTTTGCCATGCATTGATCTGAGTTCGTTATTGCGGCTGTTGCAAGGGATGCATCCTAGTTTTCCCGCACTTGCATTGCCAATAACTACCGGACTTGTTACTGACAGGCAGGCTACCGCAATGCGGACACACTAATACTTTGTCCAGTTCTAAAGCCAGTTTCACCATGTCTTTGACTTCCTTGTCCGACAACTCACCTGCCAACTGGTTGAAATGGCAACCCAAGTTGCGTATCCCGATGGCACGCTGTAGACAGTCATAAATCGGCTCTAGGGAGGTTTCTGTCAGCTCGCCATTTTCCTGCTTGATAATTTTGAGTGTCTGTTTCAATTTCCTGTTGGGCGCATTGGCAAGTTCACCGAAAGTGTAGCGTGGTTCGCTACGGTGAGGCACCCTGCAACGATAGGTCTGGCTGATGAATTCCAACGATTTTTCGAATAGGATGCCTGCCTGTGCGGTCATGGACTCCCTGCGAAATTCCGGTGCCTGCAACTGTGCGCAAAGATCGTCGGCATAGCTAAGCGTCTTACTAGAACTGATACCCTTTACGAAGTCCCAAGGCTTCAATTCAATGAGTTGGACCTTCGCTACCTCCTGTTGCGCGAAGCGAAACCTGTCACGCAACGAGCGATAATGTGTAGTGATGACCATCTGGGCAAAGCTGTCCGCCTGAGCCGTCAACATATCGAGTATACGCTGCAAATGCAACTGATCGACCGAACCCATTACATCATCCAGCACGATCAAGGTTCGGCTGGAATCACCGCGTTTCGCCAATGCCAGAAAGATACAGAGTCCCAGTGTATCCAGATGGGACTCGCTGTAATAGGGTTGTGGCTGTATATCCTGCTTGCCGCCAAAGACCACGCCATAAACCAATGAGCCTCGTTTGCTGTCATCCAGTTTGAGTCTGATCTGGCCGATATTTTCTTGCGGATGTATCTTCTGGTAGAGGTCGTCGACATCCGTAGCGATAATGGCGAGTACGTCTTCCACATAGCTTTTGCGTTTGGCCTCAAAAATGTTAACGGCCTGTTGCAGGCGCTTGCTTAGTGCTTCCCCGTCTTTTGCTTCAACCGATTTTTCATCCAGTGTTTTGACTGACCGCCTGATACTGGTAAGATTATTGAGTTGCTTTTGCTTGGCCCCTAGGCTCGAATGAAGCGACTCCAACTTGTCAGCCAAGTTCGCCTGAACCTCTCTTGCTTGTAACATTGCCTTGTCTTTATCTAATAAGCCGAAGTTGTTCAATATTTTCAGTTTCCGGCGTAGCCGGATAAAAGTGTTGCTGCGCTATCTGTGCATCATCCAAGAAGCTGTCCATGACCTGATCGAGGTGATCCTGATAATTACGGACGGTTTTGTTTGCCCGGGATATCGCATCACTTGCCTGCTTGAGCGACTCCATGCTGTCTATACGTTGCCCGAGCCGCTGTACCAGTTCAGCGGAATCAATGGTAGTTTTCTCACACACGGGGCAGAGCGTATCTGGCGATTTGGTCAAATAGGTTTTCGCATCCAGCAGCAACTTTATCAACTCGGCACTGCCCTCTCCATCACTCAACTCGATGGCTGACAGTTGTTTTTCCTTCTCTACCCGGATTTCCTCTGCCTGCGCCAGTTGTTGCTCTATGGTGATGATTGCATTTTTCTTTGCGATCAGGTTTTCGCAATGTTTCACACTTATTTTGAGTTTTTCCAAATCGTCCTGAAGTTGTTCTGTCGGTATCATCGACTGCTGTCTGGACCAGCTTTCCGCATCGTGTTCTTCCTCCAGTCCCGGACTACCCTCGGCTTCCCACAGGCCATGTAGGCTTTCCTTCGCCTGGCTGTAGGCGAGCGATGTTTCGCATTGCTTCTGAACATTTTTCAGTGCTTCCCTCAACGAGGCTTCGGCAATCTCGATTTGAGGGATATCGAGAAATGCAGCCACTTCCTTGTAGCGTTGCGCAGGATCGGCATTCATGAACGCCTGTAATGATTTTCGGCGCAGTACTTTTGTTGTGGGACGATCTTCTGTGTTACAGAGCTGTATGCCCCTGTTGTTCAGTATAGCCGAGTAAATGTTGGGGCCAAAACCCATGCTAATGTCTACATCCGCGAGATCCTTGCCGAATGCAGGGATATAGCCTTCCTTGCGTTTACCCTGGCCCAGCCTCCAGTCATTGAGGAATGCCGTAGTGCCAGCACCGACAGATTCTATGGCATCAACAATTGTCGATTTTCCCGAGCCGTTTTCACCAAAAATCAGCACAACCGGTTTGTTTTCATCAAAC
>JAPYNK010000084.1 GCA_028285825.1 Arenicellales bacterium
AGCTATTATGAAAAACTTCCCAAGAACCATCGGATACGTCAGAGTAGAATGGTGATATAAACGGGACAGCTATAACAATGGACGATACCACTTCTGATTACAGAGTGAGGCATGATATTATGAAGCAGCTTACTATTGACTTGGCAAATGAATTTTCTGGTTTCCCCTTCGGACGCTACCGCAGTGATGGAGAAGCAAGCGCGGAAACATTCAGAGACGACATTTTGATACCAGCACTTAACAATCATGACTTGGTAATAGTGAATCTTGGCGGGACGAACTACTATGGTTCATCATTTCTTGAAGAAACCTTTGGTGGGTTGGTACGCAAGGGACTTACGAAAGGTGAACTGGAAAAGAAACTTAAAGTTATGCATGAAAACCTCCCTTCAATAGAGCAGGAGGCTTGGATGTACATTAAAATTGAAAGCAAGGAAATCAGCCCATCTGCATTGTTGGAATTATGAAGCGGACCCCCGCTATAATCACGGCTACTTTAGCGGGCTATGGGTGGTGGTTGGTTGTCTAACATGCAAAATTCCGAGAAGCATCTGATTTGTATGTGTCTGCCCTATCTCTACTTAATGGAATTGCCAGCCAAGGTAAAGAAGCTTGGGAGAAAAATTCAAGCAAGTTGGGTCAGCATACCGAATTGAAGTTTCTTTTGCGCTTGGAAGCAGTCGAGCAACGGCTAAGCATGTTGAAATCGCATTATAGAAATCTTGGCAAATCGATTTCAGATCTTCGAAGTCAAATTACAAGACTCATGCATTTTCTAACAGCTGTACCATTCGCCTTCGGAATCACCCAGTGGGTGATTCCAGGTCAAGGGTTGAAACCCGCAGTACATATGGCTTTGCGCCCGATGCTGAGACCTCCATTTAAGGATTGGGGTATCTGATATGACTCACGAACGCATTCGTCAATACAATCTGGATATCGCCTCGCCCTTCTGCGATTTAGTCAATACTGAAATTCTGCCGGGAACAGGGGTTGATCCCGAAGCATTTTGGTCCGGTTTGCGCGATATCATTGACCTGTACCGTCCCAGAAATCGCGAACTACTTGAAAAGCGTAACGATCATCAGAAGCAGCTAGACAGATGGCATCAAGCCAATCCGGGCCCTGTCGACTTTCAAGAGTATCGGGCATTTCTTGAACAAATTGGCTATCTGTGCCAGTCCGGCGATCCATTTGAGGTGATTACCGGGAACGTCGATGATGAGGTTGCGAAGATTGCGGGTCCCCAGTTGGTTGTTCCTATCGACAATGCGCGATATGCCCTGAATGCCGCGAATGCACGCTGGAACAGTCTGTACGATGCTGTCTACAGTTCCGATATCATCTCGGAGGAATGTGGATGTGCACGAGGCAGGCGTTACAACCCGGCGAGAGGTGCCAGGGTCATTGCCTATACGAAAGACTTCCTGGATCAGGCAGTACCGCTGGCCAATGCCAGCCATGCCAATGTCGTGAACTATCGGGTGCAAGGCGACAGTCTCGTCGCTCAAATGGCCGATGGCAGTGAATCCGTACTCGGTATCAAGGAGTGTTTTGTCGGCTATTGCGGCGCAAAGGACTTGCCGTCCAGTATTCTTCTCTGCAACAACGACCTGCACATTGAACTCAAGTTCAATGACCGGCGCAAGCTCGACAGAAACAGGCTGCTTGAGGTTCGTGACATTTTTGTCGAATCTGCGATTACCTCAATCATGGATCTTGAAGACTCGGTAGTTGCTGTTGATGCGGGAGACAAAGTCAACGCATATCGAAACTGGCTTGGCTTGATGAACGGCAGTCTTGAAGCCGAAATTGACAAGGGCGGAGTGAAATCCGTGCGCAAGCTCAACCCGGACAGGAACTATCTGAGACCGGATGGAACCCCTTTTACGCTAAGGGGCCGTGGGCTGATGTTCGTGCGGAATGTGGGGGCTCACATTGATACCGATATCGTGACTTTGAATGGTGAGAGCATTCCGGAGACCTTTCTTGATGCGATGGTGACGGTAGCGACTGCGATGCATGATTTGAAGGGCGACAGTCCCCTGAACAGTCGCAAGGGCAGTGTTTATGTGGTCAAGCCCAAAATGCACGGTCCTGATGAAGTCAAGCTTGCAGTCGATATTTTCTCTAGGGTCGAAGAGCATCTTGGACTGCCGAAAAATACCGTGAAGATCGGAATCATGGATGAAGAGCGTCGTACTACCATCAACCTGTCTGAATGTATTCGAGTTGCCAGGGAGAGAGTGGTCTTCATCAATACCGGGTTTCTGGATCGGACCGGTGATGAAATCCACAGTGTTATGGAAGCCGGCCCCATGATTTCAAAAAACCGGATGAAAACCACTCCATGGCTTTTGTCTTATGAAGACAATAATGTTGAGGTTGGATTGAAGGTCGGATTATCCGGTCGTGGGCAGATAGGCAAGGGCATGTGGGCGGCGCCAGACTTCATGCAAGGCATGATCCAGGAAAAAATTGCTCATCCCCGGTCCGGCGCAAACACTGCCTGGGTACCCTCGCCGACAGCCGCAACCCTGCATGCGTTGCACTATCACATGGTGGATGTCAGGCAGCGCCAGGCTCAGCTTATGGGGCGAAGTTCAGAAAAACTGGAGAAGCTGATGACGTTGCCGGTGATGGTTGATGCTGGTTTGGATCCACTACAGATTGACCGGGAAATCCAGAATAATGCACAGGGAATTCTTGGATATGTGGTGCGCTGGATCAATCAGGGAATCGGATGTAGCAAGGTACCTGATATCAACGATGTTGCATTGATGGAGGATCGGGCAACTTTGCGCATATCCAGTCAGCACATTGCAAACTGGCTGCGTCATGGTATTGTCAGTCGTGAACAGGTCGAAGAGACATTCAGGGGCATGGCGGCGGTGGTTGACCGGCAGAATGCAGCCGATCCGGCCTATATCCCGATGTCGCGGGACTTGGAGGGCAGCATTGCCTACCAGACCTCGCTGGATCTGGTTTTCAAGGGATGTGAATTACCGAACGGTTATACCGAATATGTGCTTCATCCGAGACGACGGGAATTTTGATGAATGGTGATGGCATTCTGGGCTTCGGGCGAATAGATAATTGGTCACAATAACGTCCATTGTGACAAGCTCCACTTTTTGCTTGAATTGGCAACACCCTCTGCGGTGCAGTGCTCATAGAACGTCCTTCTTATGGAGCAGGTCCATGCTATCCCCCTTTGAGACCAAAGCCCTTCATCATTTCGGCTGTTCTTACCCATGGATTTCCGGGAAGCTGTGTGATGAAATGCTCAAGCACCTCAGCAAAAGCAGTCCGCATAGTCTCTTTGGTAAGGCTTTCAGCCTGCTTGGCGGACAGAAGTGGTCGAACATCTGTAAGGAATCCAGGGTTATTGAGTTTGGCAAACATCCTCTTTTCCGCTTCGGCACGGGAGATGCTGATATCCGTTTGGTGCAGGTAGTTCTGAAAGATGGCGATCATACGCACCGTATCAAGCTCGTCGAATACGGTGAGTGCGTGAGAAAGGTCAAACAAGTCTCGTCCCCTGTCTCGCTGAAGCAAGGCACGGAGTTTTGTAGCCAACATTTCCTCCTTTGAAAACGTCTGAATCATGGCATCACCACTGAACCAAGGGTTTTTGATTCCGTAGGCAATTTCTATCGGCTTGTCAAAGATGTCCGCTTCGCGCGTATTGATTTCAAGCTTCAAATTCAGGGGCATTGCTGGTGATTGATCCTCTGCTTTAACCTGAAATTTCAGCTTTGGTGCGATCTGGCTTTGACTGAATGCGGCACGACCAAGCCAGGGTTCCAGCACTTCGCGCAAACGGTCAAGAATGGGCCCGATGGGAGTATTTTTGGTACGAACAAGGTCAATATCTTCGGAGTAGCGTTGCGGCTCAGGAAAGTGAATCTTGTGCAGGGCCATGCCGCCGCGAAAACGCAGTTCCTCTCTGAGAAACGGATCTTTGAATGTTTCAATGATGGCACGGCTGATAATCAGGTCCTGTTCGACCTGTCGTTGCTCGGCCCACGGTGCAAACTTACCCCAGGCAATGATGTTCATAATGGGGATCATTCCTCTGGCTCCGGTTTGCGTCGGACTATCACACGCCAGTGTTCGTCTCTTTCTACCGGTTCCGTCGAGAGGTCGGGGTCGGATGCCAATGCCGGTTCCAACTCAACCCACTGCAAAGCAGCGCCTTTTGATATGGTATCAAAAAGGGGGCGTGTCACATTACGTTTGGCAAACCGGTCGAGCAAGTACCCTAAACGCTGGACCGCAGATCCTTCAAAAGCCGACGAAATATTGGCAATTTTGTGCGGTTGAATCTGCTCGGCCAGATCGGAAAGTACTGTAACAATGTTATCGAGACCGCCTCCCGCATGTGGATAACGGACTAGGTCAAGCGCCGTCAGTTCAACCGATGATACTTTTATGTGTCCTGTATCCGTCTTTTGCTCTTCAATAGCGTTATCCAATAATTCCATGGCCTTGCGATAGTAAAACGCGATTATCGAGCGTCCGACCCTGATTCTCGGCATCCGCTTGTCAGTGACGACCTGAAACTCCATGACAGCCTGATGCGATGCACCGTGCAGTTCGGCTGCTTTTAGAAGACCGACGTAATATGGGTGGTTCTCGTGATGCATGAGCCTGTCGATATACCAGAAAGGCGGCGGTGCCCCCCATCCAAGATACTGGGGGGGCACAATGACATAGAAACCGCTCCGGGGACTGATTAGAAGCTTGCGGCGCTGTTGACGTTCGGCGGCATCCAGAAAGGCACGCCTACCGACACCGAGTTCTTTCTGGGCTTCCTCGCGCGAGAAAACCACCCGACCTTCGGAAAGCAGGCGCATCATATAGGTTGGTATTTGAGATCTTTGACTTGGCATCATGTTCCATTATCCGTTCTAATCACGGAATTTTCAACATGATTTATAAATATATCATGACCTGAATCAGTTTGTT
>JAPYNK010000085.1 GCA_028285825.1 Arenicellales bacterium
TTCGAAAAAAATACCTGTTTCTACGATTGAGAGAAATTTTCCTCGTGATAAGTCAGTAGCCAGCGAATTTTCTAAATCAGGCTTTTTCAGGAATTTTGAAGTTGATGAAAATTTACTGCCACAACCGAAAGCATCTTGGACCAGGCAGCGTGAAAAGAAAGTAGAGTCACGGAAAGCTGCCATGCTTGTGGAATTCGCCCTGGAGAATGATGTCCATATGACACAGAAGCAGAAGGAGGCAATATGGCAAAACCTGGTGGAGTGCATGACCAATACTCATAACCATGCAAAAGGCAGAGATTGTAATTTGAAGATGGCAAGACTGAGCAGTGGATTGCAGGTGTAATGTGTAGCGATGGCAAGGCTCAGTTTGCATTCATTGACATGGGAGTCGGAATTTGCCAAAGTGTACAGGCCGATAACTACATGACGAAAATCAGAAATACCATATCCGGGTATGGGCCGACAAATTAGTGAGGGATGCATTCGAGGGAAAGATTGCTTTGTCGACTGGCAAACCGGGTCGTGGCTTGGGGTTGCCGAGAATGAGGCGTGATGCTCAGTCCGGAAATTTGCAAAATTTAAAAATTCGGACTGGGAAAGTGGAGGGAGATATTGTGGAAATGTGGAAATGAAATTTCGCAAAACAAGGGAAAACCTGAGAGGCGCGATAATTTCCTGGTCCGTATCTGTAAACGAGGAGTAATTTCATGATACTTAACCTGATGGAGAAATTGGAGGGTTACCCGGGTCCAAGATACAAAAATCAAGGCTTGGGATCCGGGGAAGAATTTAGAGATACATTCCTGCTTCCGGCATTTGATGGTGCGGTTAGTAATGATGAAGAACTGACCGTCAATATGGATGGCTCCCCTTAAGGTTATCCAACCTCGTTCCTTGAGGAGGCATTTGGCGGATTAGCTCGTCGGCGAGGTGCTGAACTGGTCATGAAACATCTGAATATTCGATGTATTGCTGAACCAATGCTCGCAGAAGAGGTGAAACACTATATCCAATTTGGTCAAAAAGATACGCAATTATAAGTTATGGGCTTGAAGCAAAATCAATCAGATTTTGCTGAGCTTTGGAATTCTTGCCCCGTGCCTGCCCTGGAATCTTGAATCGTCTGCCGTCAAAGATTTCCTCAACCGTCAGCATCTGCATCCGGGGGAAGTGCAGTCCATACGCCTCCAGATCGCCAGCCTGCGCCATTTCGGATGCAAAATTCCTGCGTTTTCTTTCTCCGGGATCATGCAGCACTATCAACCCGGCCATCAGAGCAGTATCTCGTTCAAGCACCCCGCGCAAGTCCCGTACAGTGTTGATCCCTACATTCCTGCCCCCCTTGACTTCAAGCACCATGCTTTGCAAATCCCCGTATCCCTGCAAATCGTAATACAGGCGTCCGTCAATGCCGCCATCCCCGGACTTGCGCGATGTAACAAAACCATCTATCTCTTCAACCGCCCACTTCTGAAAATGGTACTTGTCGCGGTTCCAGAGATCCTGTGCACCTTCCGGATCACGCGGAACGCCCTCAATCTCAAAATCAATGCCATCGGTAAGGTTTAATCGTTGTTCAAGTCTAATCTTCGCTACCCGCTTTATGGCATGTATTGCTATGTCAATGCCGATCCACTTGCGGCCAAGATTGTGGGCAGCCTCTATCGTCGTGGCGCAGCCACAGAACGGGTCAAGTACGGTTCCGTATGGAGGGCATGAGGCCTTGATTATCCGCTCCAGTAAAGCCACAGGCTTTTGAGTGTTGTAGTTCATGTATTCGCCGGTGTTGTTAACAGTCTGAAAACTGGGTACGTCTGTCCAGACGCTTGAAACAGCTCGGCCTCTTTCCTGATTTAAGTACGATTTTCTTTCCGTTCCGTCAGGGTTTTTGTATATCTTGTATCTTCTTCCTTCTGAATCCATTTTGTCATATCTGTTTACCGTTGATTCGACTAGAGGAAAATATTCCTTTTCAAAAAATGTTTTTTTTGCATTGCTTGCATAGTACAAAATAACATCATGCCCCCGTATCCAGTTACTTGCCCTTGACTTGAATCCCGACGAATCTTCATTGCTCCAAATGCATTCACGCTTGAAATTGCCGTGTTGAAATATTCCATCCATCATAATCTTGATGTAATGGCTGGCCGTTGGATCGCAGTGAAGATAGATGCTGCCGGTTGGCTTTAACAACCCCTTCATCCAGATCAGCCGTTCAACCATGTAGGACAAATAGGCGAGTAAACTAGGCTGCGTGCTACGCAAGGCATTCATCCAGATTTTCCAGAATTGGGCTACATCGTCATCAATGCCCGCTTCGCGTACGAGTATCGGCATGTGTCGAATTGCCCGCTCCCGTTCTTCATCCAGAGTCCACATGTCGTTGAATGCCTCTATCTGATCCGGCAGCGGCCTACCCGTTTCATCCTTGTAGATGGCATTGTAGGAACGATCGGAATTGAACGGCGGATCAAGGTAGATGAGATCAACGCTTTTCAGGGGCATTTCCTGGAGAATGGTCAGGCAGTCTCCGTAGTACAGCCTGTTCATGCGAAACACCCGCGAAGGAATGTTCCAAATGCGTTTTCATCATGCCGATGGTTGTATTTCCAGACAGCCTCGGCAACATAAAGCGGGGTTTGGGCATAATGGTGATGGCTGCCGTACCACGCCCGCTTGAGCAATGACCAGTACCCTTCAATGGTATTGGTATGCGTATCTCCGCAGGCATATTCTTCTGCATGTTTAATAACAGCATGGCTGTAGTCCTTCTTTACCGAGTTGTACGATTTATACTCATCGGTAATCAACAGCGAACCAGCCGGATCAACCGATTCCCTTATGAATTTCAGTACGCCTTTGCCTGACAGATCGGCAGCAACCCTTGCAACCACCTTGCCGCCCCGTTCAACCGCACCAATAACCGGAGTCTTGCTGGTTCCACGTCCGCGCTTGCCTTTATGGTCATCATCATCCCGATTGTTCCGTTTTCTCGGTTTGCCGCCAACATAGGTTTCGTCCGCCTCGACAATTCCCTGCAACTTGATGCTGGATTCCTTGCTGGCCATTTCAGCGCGTATCCTTTTCTGCATGAGCCACGCAGTTGGCTGCGTCAAGTCCAGATCACGCGCCAGCTGCGGGCTTGACATGCTCTTCTTGGCATTGACCATCAGTCCAATGGCCAGAAACCATTTCTGCAACGGGATACGGGTTTTTTCCATGACGGTGCCGGAAAGCACATTGAAACTGGATTTGCAGTCATGGCAGTTCCACCGGCCAATGCGGTCGCCATCGCACTTTCTCTGAACATTGACACTGCCGCAGTGCGGGCAGTATGATTGATGCTCGAACCTTACGTTTTCAAGATGCTCGATGCAGGCTTCCTGATCCGGGTACTTGTGGAAAATTTGCAGTAAATTCATGGTGCTTGCTCCTGTTTCGTTGTCCGATTTGTGAATTTTAGTAAATTCACCGGAATTTGTCAAGCCCATAACTTATAATTGCGAAAAGATAAAACACCTCCATTTGAAATATCAGAACAATATTCATGACCATATTGATTATGCTCCTTCCGGCAATAATCACATCACTATCCATTATTGGTGTTGGTTATTGGGTTAATGAAACAATAAGGAGGAAGAATCAAAGAGACGCTGTGCTTGTCAACTACTTGCAGGAGCTTCAAAGGCATATGCATAAACTAATCCATAATATCTTACAGATACGGGAAGTTCTCCCGATGAAGAGGCTCGGGAGCAGGCACGAACAATCGGAAACAAGTTGAAAGAAGGCATGTTGAAAGCGATTTTTGACATATGTGAATCAAAAAAATAGGGAATATGGTTTCCTGTCATCATATGTAAGCTCGGATAGAGTCGTTTTGGCCTGATGCGTGCATCGTGGGTCGTGAACTGCCAGTCGACTCCTGCATCGAGTCGGTTGCGGTCTGCCTGCCATGCCACAACTTCATCGGCCAGCTTCTCCATCGAGTCGATGCTGCGATTCAGGCACTGACGCACCATTATGCCAGTTTCCATTGCGGCAGCATTCAGGAGTATGTACAAGGTCGAACCGACCCCACAGTGCCCTGGCCTCGGAAGCGGCAAAAGCCTCGTACAGTACTCCGGGCCGGTGGGTATTCAGGCTGTCCGTCACCAGCGTGATCCTGAGGGCTTGCGGAAACTGGCCGGCAATCCGCCTGAGAAATGGGACCCAGTATGGTCTGGTACGACGTTTCGTTACCTCGGTAATGCGCCGTCCCGCCAGGGCTTGATTTTCATGTTTGGATACGGACTTGAGAGAGGTCAGCGACAGGTAGATAGCGATGCACCATTTTTACATCGATACCTCGGAATTGGAGATTGGCGTATTGGTCTTGACGCTGAAATAGATGCCTTCAAACCACTGTAAGGATATCTTCTCGTTTGGAAACATTGCGAAAAGATCAACATGAGAAAGCCCTTCGCGGTAGTAACTGACGGGTTCTTTGGTGATCTGCATGGTCATTTTCCGTATTTCAATGACGAGAGTTGATGTTCGATCGTTTTGGTTTTGTCAACCTTTCTTCATAATTTCCATTGAATAAGATGTATTGACGGATGCAGGAAATCCTGCATGTCACAGTAAAACAGATAGGCATTCGGCATTCCATGTTGGCTGCCCGGCTCCCGAGTCCGGAAAATCTCAGAAAAACCGCACTCTGCCGGTTTCGGGCCATGGATTTCAGGTCAAGCGGTTTTTGAGAGATTTGCCACAAAGTGGTAAACTAGTCGCCAGAATAAAGCCGGTAATCAGCAATTTCCATACTCGATTGAAATACAGCGAAAACAAGTCATGGCAGAATTTTCAGGTACGCAGGACTGGCCGAGACAGCTGGGGAATACAGTGCAGTAAACAGGCATGGTATTTATGACCTTTCCCAGGCCAAACGAGCGAGACGGCAGTTATCGGTGGCCGGGTTTCGGAATGATGTCTTTCGGGTTGGACTGATCGCAGAAATGGAAAAGCTTTCGAAACACTCCCAGGTACCCATTCCATCTTTCGGCAATTATTTGTGGCTGCGAAGGAGCGAACCACTGACCAAAACTCTGCATGACCGGTATTGATGTCTTGCACACGCTGGCAACATTAACGGATCTGAAGGCGAAAGGCGAGAAAATCGCCTGTGTCACCGCATATGATTATTCGAGTGCCCATGCCGCCAGCGAGGCTGGCGTTGAATTGATTCTGGTTGGCGACTCCCTGGGCATGGTCATACATGGCCATGACAGCAGTCTGCCCGTTACGATTGACGACATGGCCTACCACATGCGATGCGTCAAATCCGGCAACCGTAAATCATTCCTGTTGGCCGATCTCCCGTTCATGAGTTACTACAGTGAATCCAAAAGCCTCGAGAATGCCGCAATTCTCATGCGTGAAGGTGCACAAGCCGTCAAGCTCGAAGGCGGTGCGTGGCTCGCTGAATCCACCCGGTTGTTGACTGAAAGAGGCATACCGGTTTGTGCGCATATGGGCCTGACACCACAGTCAGTCAATCATCTGGGTGGATACAGAGTACAGGGCCGGGATCCCGCTAAACGCCAGACGATCATCGATGAAGCAAAGGTTCTTCAGGGCGCAGGGGCATCAATGATCTTGATTGAATGCGTACCGGAATCCTTGGGCAAGGAATTAACCCGGGCACTTGATGTGCCGGTAATCGGCATTGGGGCGGGTGTATCTACTGATGGACAGATCCTGGTATGGCATGACCTGCTGGGGTTTTATCCGGGCAAGAAGGCAAAATTCGTGAAGAACTTTCTGGCGGGGAACAAGGGCGGCATCCAGGGGGCACTTGCTGAGTATGTCCGGCAAGTCAAGTCGGGAGAATTTCCGGATCCCGAACACAGTTATGCCTGATATGGGGTATCGAGAGTTGTCCGGTTCACGAATGCCATTGCAGAAAGGATGGATCCATGAATGACCTTGAGCAGGACGGGATCTTTCAGATGGCGCCTGTAACGCTGCTGAAGGCGAAATTGCCGGAGCACGACAGAATCAATCCACAGCTTCTCGAGTTGTTCCGGCAATATCGAGACCGACATCCCCAAAAGGCGGTCGGCAGCTATGTCAGTCCCGACAATTTCTCGAAGGACATTGACCATCCGGCGCTCAATGCCCTGAGGGCGTTTGTTGCCGGCAATGTCTTCAAGGTTGCCCAACATCTCAATAAGGATGTCTGGAAGCACTTCGGAGTAAAGGATGTTCGCATTGACTTGACAGGGCTCTGGTTTCAGATATGCAACGATTCTGCTTTCCACGAAACACATGTACATGGCAATTGTTCATGGTCCGGAGTCTATTATGTGCAATCCGGCAATGCC
>JAPYNK010000086.1:0-12500 GCA_028285825.1 Arenicellales bacterium
ATGTTCGGTGCAAGGCTCCACTTGTTCGGCCGGAATAACGAAGCGCATTTCATGCCCTAATCCAAATCTATTCGTAAAGACTCGCCAAAATACGCTTCAAGTCTCAAGGATAGGGTGCTTGATCAATGCCCTGCTGAACGGTTTCGGGCAAGAGCAAAATCAGGCAGGGACCTGCCGCCTACCCTGACAACCCGCTCCAGCTCATCGCGGATAGGAAAGACTGCAATGCCAACCTGCGGTCAACTACCTTGCAATCCGCCAAACCACACTTGAATTCAGCACCTCGCCAATCGATCATTTATTCATTCTCAATATAATCAACTGGTTGAAAAAATATGCCATCAAAGGCACTTGTATCTGCAACAAAACGCAAACCAATCCGCAATACTGCAGTAACAAACAAACCGCACAATCTGCGCAAGTTTATTTTCAAATACCAGCTCATGAGTAGAAAAAACATGAAAAATATATCGAAAATTGTATTGATGGCAATGACCATCGGTGCTTTCAGTATCGCCAATGCAGCCAGGGAGAATATCCAGATTGTCGGTTCCTCTACAGTCTATCCCTTTGCCACGGTTGTTGCTGAAACTTTTGGAAAAACCACCGATTTCAAGACCCCGGTCATTGAATCAACCGGCTCGGGCGGCGGAATGAAATTGTTCTGTGCCGGCATTGGCCCCGAACACCCCGATATCACCAATGCTTCAAGACGCATGAAATCATCGGAATTCGAAAAATGCCAAGTAAATGGCGTAACGGACATTATTGAAGTCAAGGTCGGTTATGACGGTATTGTGCTCGGCAATTTCAATCAATCCGAACAGCTTCAAGTTACCCGAAAAGATATTTTCCTGGCATTGGCCAAGGATGTACCCAACCCTGATGGTAGCGAATCACTGCTGCCCAACCCCTACCAAACCTGGAAGGATGTCAATCCTGACCTGCCAGCGGTCAAAATAGAGGTGCTTGGACCACCGCCAACATCCGGTACTCGCGATGCATTCGCCGAGCTGGCACTTGAAGGAGGATGCAAGGCCTTTGACTGGGTCAAGGCCATGAAAAAATCAGACAGGAAAGCCTACAAGGCAACCTGCCATACCATCCGGGAGGATGGCGCATACATCGAGTCCGGCGAAAATGACAACCTGATTGTTCAGAAGCTGCGCGAAAACCCGAAAGCCCTCGGCGTGTTCGGTTTCAGCTTTCTGGATCAGAATTCCGACGTTATTCAGGGATCTCTGATTGACGGTGTTCCTCCGGAATTCGAAAATATTGCGGACGGATCGTATCCTGTTTCGAGACCTCTCTACTTCTACGCAAAAAAAGCACATGTTGGCGTAATCCCGGGAATTCAGGAATACCTCAACGCCTTTACTGCCGAATCTGCCTGGGGTAACGAAGGATATTTAACCGACAAAGGCCTGATTCCCATGCCTGATAACGAGCGTTCCAAGTTCGGTAACGATGCGTCAAACTTAATTCCCATGAACATGTAGTCGAGTACACTTTTTCCAGCCAGAATTCTCTTTCAGCGCCCACCGGTACCGGTGGGCGCTTTCTTTTGTTAAGATGATCACCTCTGCATACCAGGACCCGTTCACGAGACCGGTCTGTTGTTTCGCTACAGTGCGTATCGACGACCCTTCGCAAGCCAATAGCAAGCCAAATCCAGGATGACCATTCTTTCAATACTCTTCATTCTTTTTATCGTTGCACCGATCTGCATGCTGATTGCATTGAATCTTGCAAAAAGGGACCGGGTATTGCGCAATCATGTTGAGAGGGTCATCAAGACGTTTCTGATCGCCTGTGCCTGTCTTGCCATCTTCACTACGATCGGCATTGTGCTGTCGGTCTTGTTCGAGTCGATCCGCTTTTTCCGGGTCGTCCCGATTACCGATTTCCTCTTCGGCCTGCAGTGGTCCCCGCAGATGGCAATTCGCGAGGATCAGGTTGGTTCATCCGGTGCCTTCGGGGCGGTACCGCTGTTTGCGGGCACATTCCTGATCACGATTATCGCCATGCTCGTGGCCGTTCCTCTTGGCTTGATGTCGGCAATTTACCTTTCGGAGTATGCAACTCACAAAGTCCGGTCATTTGCCAAACCAACACTGGAAATTCTTGCAGGGATTCCAACCGTAGTGTACGGATTTTTTGCTGCCCTGACCGTTGCCCCTTTGATACGAGACAACCTTGAGGTTCTTGGCTTCGACGTTTCAAGTGAAAGCGCTCTGGCAGCCGGAATCGTCATGGGAGTGATGATTCTGCCCTTCGTGTCTTCACTATCGGATGATGTCATTAACGCCGTTCCACAATCCCTGAGAGATGGCTCATACGGCCTTGGGGCCACCCCTGCTGAAACCGTCAGGCGCGTGGTCCTCCCGGCAGCCTTGCCGGGTATTGTTGGAAGCATACTGCTCGCCGTATCGCGGGCGATTGGCGAGACAATGATCGTGGTCATGGCAGCTGGACTGTCTGCGAATCTGACCGCCAATCCTTTCGAATCCGTAACCACTGTGACTGTCCAGATCGTAACCCTTCTGGTTGGCGATCAGGAATTTGACAGTCCAAAAACCCTGGCTGCATTTGCCCTGGGCCTGACCCTGTTTGCAGTCACCCTGATGCTGAACGTGATTGCCCTGCACGTGGTCAGAAAGTACAAGGAACAGTACGAATAGAAATGGACCAGGCTGCATTGATACGCAGAGGATTAACCCGGCGCTACCGTGCAGAAAAGCGCTTCAAGGCATATGGGATAACCGCAATTGTAAGCGGCGTGACATTTCTGGTGTTTCTGCTGGGCACCACTTTCCTGAACGGCTATACCGCCTTACTGCAGACCTATATCGCGGTTGATATCACCATTCTGGATTCAGACTTCGATGGCGACCTCAGCTCGGCATCGCTATCCAGGGGAGACTACCTTGGCATCATCAAGAGATCATTGCGAGAAACGTTTCCCGAAGCGACCACAAGAAAAGAAAAGGCCGAACTCTATAAGCTGATCAGCAGTGGTGCTCAGTATGAACTGCTTGAGAAAGTTGTCGGCAATCCCGAATTTGTCGGACACACCAGCATGTTCTGGCTACTGGCCGATGATGAGGTTGATGTCTACATGAAGGGTCGAATCGATCCCGCTGTCCCCGAGAAAAACCGCCGTCTCAAGGATCGATCGATTGCATGGATTGAACAATTGCGAGATCAGGACCGCATCAAACGAAACTTCAATATCCTGTTTTTCACCAATGGTGACTCGAGAGAACCTGAACAGGCCGGCATCCTGGGAGCGGTCATGGGTTCGGTTTTTACAATTCTGGTTACCATGTTGCTGGCCTTTCCAATTGGCGTCGCTGCGGCCATCTATCTTCAGGAATTTGCCAGGAAGAACCGCTTCACCGATCTGATTGAAGTGAATATCAACAACCTGGCTGCAGTACCCTCGATCATTTTCGGATTGCTTGGACTGGCAATATTTCTGAATTTCTTTCACCTGCCGCGTTCCGTGCCACTGGTCGGCGGCATGGTTCTGGCGTTGATGACCCTGCCGACGATCATTATCAGTTCCCGAGCCGCCCTCGCCGCTGTACCGCCAAGCATTCGAGAAGCTGCCCTCGGGGTCGGCGCATCACCGGTGCAGACTGTTCTGCATCATGTCCTGCCATTGGCCATGCCTGGCATGCTGACTGGGACCATTATCGGACTGGCTCAGGCACTGGGAGAAACCGCCCCCCTTTTGGTGATTGGAATGGTTGCCTTCATTGTCGATATACCCAGTTCTCCAATGGATCCCGGAACAGCACTGCCAGTACAAATCTATCTCTGGGCAGATAGCCCTGAAAGAGCATTTGTGGAAAGAACCTCGGCAGCAATCATGACTCTGCTGCTGTTTCTGGTTGCCGTCAATGGATTAATTGTTCTCTTGCGCAGGAAATTTGAAAGACGCTGGTAATAATTCAGTGCCAATGCTCATCCTGTAATCTGCAACCCAGCCTCGCATACTGCCCATGAATCAGACAGCCATTGAAGATGCAAAGCCGATTGAACGAAATAATTCCGACGATCCGCTTAATGATCCCAACTACAAGACTGTTGGCGAAGTCACGGTGCCCAACGCCGCGATGACCACCAAGAACGTCGATGTGTACTATGGGGACAAACAGGCCATCTACAACGTATCCCTGGACGTAGGCAAGAACGAAGTACTGGCCATGATCGGCCCTTCGGGTTGTGGCAAGTCGACATTTCTCAGATGCCTGAACCGAATGAACGATACGATCGATATCTGCCGGATTGAAGGGGATATCCGACTTGACGGTGAAGATATCTACAGTCGAAACATGGATGTGGTCTTGCTGCGGGCTCGAGTAGGCATGGTGTTTCAGAAACCCAACCCCTTTCCAAAGTCAGTCTATGACAACGTCGCCTATGGCGTTAACCTGCATGGCTTGTCCAGAAGCAAGTCTGATCTTGATGACATTGTTGAAGATGCATTAAAACGGGCCGGTCTGTGGGATGAGGTCTCGGACCGCCTCAATCAACCGGGAACCGGACTCTCTGGCGGGCAGCAGCAGCGATTGTGTATTGCGAGAGCAATAGCCATCAGCCCTGAAATCATTCTGATGGATGAGCCATGTTCTGCACTTGATCCCATTGCAACCGCCAAAATTGAGGAATTGATTGATGAGTTGAGCAAGCACTATTCAATCTGTATCGTGACCCATTCCATGCAACAAGCCGCACGGGTCTCGCAACGCACCGCCTACTTTCATCTTGGCAAATTGATTGAGGTTGGCGCCACTGACATCATCTTCACCAATCCTTCCCATCGACTGACCGAGGGATATATCACGGGCCGGTTCGGCTAATTCCCTTAACTTTTTAGACTCAAGAGGTCATTGCCATGAATGAAGGACACATCGTTAAACGGTTTGACCAGGAAATTGAACACCTGAACAGCTTGATTCTGGAGATGGGTCAATTGGCGATCAGCCAGTTGGCCGAAGCTCAGGAGTCGCTCGCCAATGAAGATCCGGAGCAGGCCTACAACATCATAGCCCGAGACTCAAAGCTGAACGATCTGGACTCGCAGTCCAATGATGAAATCATCCGGCTGATTGCCAAGCGCCAGCCCGTTGCCCGAGACTTGCGGGAATTAATAGCAATTGGAAAAATTGTGTCGGACCTTGAACGAGCCGGTGATGAAGCAAGAAAAATTGCTGGACTGACCATCCGTTTCTTCGAACCCGGAAAGAAACCTCCTTCCGATGAAATCCTGAGCGATATTCATCAACTTGCCGAATATGTATGCAAGATGCTGCAACTCAGCATGAATTCATTCGGCGAGCAGAACATGAAGATAGCCGGCAAGGTCGTAAAGCGTGGGCTCAAGCTCGACGGTCAATTGCAGTCCATCATCCGACGGCTCACCACATTCATCATGGAGGACCCAAGAAATATCGGACATTTTATTGATATCGTTCTCGGCATTCGAGCCCTGGAACGGTTTGGCGGTCACGCAAAAAACATTGCCGGTCATATTGTGTTTATCCAGACTGGCGAGGATTTAAGGCACGTTGCTGACGATGAATTTCTAAAGAGTATTGGCAAGCACTAAACCTATTGGGCTCGAGATTGCTCCAGCCATTCTCCGTACTCGTCATAGCCAAGCCCCCGAACTTGTGGCTTCCGATGAGGCAAATACCGCCACTCTGTCATTCATCAGGACCCCCTCCCAATGCTTCGACCACAGCATGGTTCCCCAAACTCACATGGCGGAGCAATTTTTCCAACCCTGAGACAGTGGCAACCTGCACCACGATACAACCCGAACACAGAATGATCTGGGGCGACTGAAACCAGGGTGATCAGCCTCTCATCCTTAACGCCTTGGGATCAAACATGGCCGTCAAGCTGGCTTTGGCGGGAATTCTCTCGCCGGCCACCTCAATCTCAAATGTACCTGCCTGAATAAAGTCGTCATTTATCGCTTCTTTCGCGTGAACATAGCCAAGACCGACCGAACCACCCAGGAAATGCCCATAGTTTCCGGAAGTAAGATGACCAACCGTTCTACCATTCCGAATAATGGGCTCATGGTGATAAAGCATTGCCTCGGGATCATCAAGCAGGAATTGCACCAAACGCCTGGTTTTCCAGGTTCCGGAATCTTTCAGTTTCAAAATTGCATCCCGGCCAATAAATGGAGTGTCCTTGTCAAGACTGCATACAAACGAATAGCCACACTCGAGTGGCGTTTCCTCATCGGAGGCATCATGCCCGAAATGGAGAAATTTCTTTTCAATGCGGCCACTGTCCAGAGCATGGAACCCGGCCAGTTTCAGGCCATGGCGTTGGCCTGCCTCCCAGATGATGTCAAAACCATGTCGGGCCACATCGGTTGGGAGATAAATCTCCCAGCCTAGTTCGCCCACGTAGGAAACCCGACTCGCACGACCTACCGCACAGCCTACTTCAACCTCTCGGGAAGTCCCAAAGGGGAACTCTGATGCTTCCAGGCTGATTCCCAAGACATCGCTCAGCAAATCTCGGGAATTCGGGCCCATGATTCCCAGCACCGCTTGTGCATTCGTGATATCGGTAACTGTACAAAAGGCATTCGATGGAATATTTCGGGACAACCAGTCAATATCCCGGTGGGTCACGGCAGCGGCACTGACTATCAAAAAGCGATGTTCATCCAGGCGGGTTACGGTCAGATCCGCTTCAATGCCCCCTCGCTCATTCAGCCAGTGAGTATAGACGATCCTGTCTCTGGGCACATCAATATCAGCAGAACAGATCCTCTGTAAAACCGCACGACTATCTCGTCCCTGAATCAGGTATTTGGAAAAGGAACTTTGGTCAAATAATGCCACGCCAGTTCGAAAAGCCATATGCTCTGCCGCCGAATACTCAAACCAGTTCTGCTTTCCAAAGCTGTACTGGTAGACGGGTTCTACACCTTGAGGAGCGAACCAGTTTGGCCGTTCCCAGCCGGCCGTCTCTCCAAAACAGGCATTGTGTGAGACAAGCTTCTCATGAATCGGAGAATGCCGAACATTGCGCGAGGTTTCCATCTGCCGATATGGCCAGTGGTTGTCATAGAGCAATCCCAGAGTCTCGCTGACCCGGTTTTCGATATACCTCTGCGTACCCTGGAAACCGTACATTCTTCGAATGTCATTACTCCATAAATCCATCGGCGCATGACCAAGATGCATCCATTCCGACAAGGCCTTGCCTACACCACCAGCACTTTGTATGCCGATCGAATTCAATCCGGCAGCCACAAAGAAATTCTTGACTTCTGGCACCTCTCCAATGTGAAACTGATCATCCGGCGTAAAACTCTCCGGCCCGCAGAAAAACTTTCGCCACCCGGCTTCCAGCAGGACTGGAACTCTTGGCAGGGATTTTTCGAGAACGTCCATCACCTGATCTTCAAAGTGTCCGTCTATTTCATCAAAGCAGAAATCCTCCGGAATGCCGGACTGCGCCCACGGAATGGCATTGGGCTCAAACTGCCCCACCAGCATGCTCCCGGCATCGGGCTTGTAGTAAGTACACCGATCGTGATCTCTCAAGACCGGCAGGTCCAGTGAAATGTCGAGCTTTTCCGTAACGGCATAATAGTGCTCACAAGCATGCAGGGGGATATTCGCGCCCGCCATCTTTCCCACTTCGCGAGCCCACATGCCGGCACAATTAACCACATAATCCGACTGGATATCGCCTCGATTCGTGGTTACGCCTGCGACTTTTCCGTTCTCGACCCTGATATCGGTAACCTTGATATCCTCCAAACAGTTTGCACCTCGACCTCGTGCCCCTTTTACAAAAGCTGCGGTCACATCGACTGGACTTGCAAAACCATCCTGGGGAACCCAGGTTGCGCCCAGTAAATCTGCCGTTTCAAGGAGCGGATATAACTCCCTGGCCTCATCCGAAGTGATCACGTCGACCTGAGTCACTCCGAATGCATTGTTCATTGAGGCAATCCGTTTCAGCTCCTGGAAGCGGGCCTCGCTATGTGCTACCGAGATGGATCCTGTTTGCCTGAATCCGGTGGATTGCCCTGTTTCTGCTTCGATTTCCCGCAAAATCGACATCGAATACTCGGCCAGTTTCGCATGGTTTTCAGAAGCACGCATGGTACCGATCAATCCTGCTGCATGCCAGGTCGTTCCACAACTGAACTGCTTGCGCTCCAGAAGTACCACGTTTTGCCAGCCGAGCCTTGCCAGATGGTAGGCAACACTTGACCCAATAACGCCGCCACCGATAATGACGGCACTTGCCGATGATGGAATGTTTGCTGTCATGGAATGAATCCGTTATCCCGGGGCATGCCTTAAATCACTTGAACTGGCGAGATCATTACTATACCACTTTGCCCGCCAAACAGGTTCCCTTCAATTGTGGAATGGATCCGGCAAAGAAGGCGTCAGGACAGATTGGCTACAGAGTTGAATACCAGAACTGCACCGATCAGTGTCAATGCGGTAAAAAACAATCGACGAAACAGGATTTCTGAAATTCGATTGCGGATGCTTGAACCGATCATCATGCCGGCAATTGCCGGAAACACTGCAAGGCCAGACTGAATGGACAAATGAGGGGAAAGCAGCGACAGCTGACTCAGGCTCAAGGCAAGAAAAATTGTCGAGATGGTGAACAGGATGCCCATGGCCTGAATCAATTCATTACGAGAGAGCCCGATTGACTGCAGGTACATCAGTCCAGGAAATACGAAAGAACCGGTTAAACCCGTTAACACGCCATTCGTCACTCCGAATAGCGGCCCGGTCCACCAGTACTTTAGCCACAATCCAGTCAATCTCATGCCAACCACACTGACGACCGAATAACCGATCAGGCAGCCCCCCAGCAATCCCGATAATAACGGCAGGTGAACTCGAACCAGTGCCTGTGCCCCCAGACATATTGCAAGACCGGCCATGACAAAAAACAATAGACATTTCCTGAACGTCTCGATGGCCCTGCCACCCGAGAGTGACTGATAGACATTGGTCACCAGTGCGGGAACCAGCATTAAGGTCATGGCAGAGGGCAAATCGGTGATCAGGGTCAATAATGCCAGGCTCAATGCCGGCAACCCCATGCCAACCACACCCTTGACCACACCCGCAGCCAGGAAAATGGCGATGATCAGTAGATTTTCGCTCGCCAGATCCATATTAGTCGCCAGTCCCGCGGTGCACGGACACCCTCATCAAGGAAACACGTAGCTTTGAGTCAGAAACGTTGATTGTGCCATGTTGCGGAATGACCATGCCGATTCAGGGGTCTTCATTCCCATGGTGATTTACGATACTGCATGTGAGTCTGGTCCGCCATGCACTTTTCCCCTTCATTGGTGGAGTCTGATGGAGACTGCCCTGTAAGGGAACTGAAAATGGGGCAATGCACCGCATTCGGCACGATCATTTGCCGTGCTTTTCAGTGAGCGGGAATATTATCATGACAACAGGGTTGCCAGAGATCATGTGCTTCACACATTACATCTGTAACGGACATAAAAAACCCCGCTCGGTGGCGGGGTGGAAAAATGCCTGGCAGTGTCCTACTTTCACATGGGGAGACCCCATACTATCATCGGCGCAAAACGTTTTCACTTCTGAGTTCGGAATGGAATCAGGTGGTTCCCGTTCGCTATGGCCACCAGGCAAAACGGTATTGCAATCTGGATAGACTGCAATTGATCATTACGCAATCGGTCATCCAACCGCAAACGTTTTCGGGTAGTCATCGGCATTGTGCATGTGCCTGTATTGCATAGATCAAGCGAGATCAAGCTACTTGAAGTTATATGATCAAGCCGCACGGGCAATTAGTACTGGTTAGCTAAATGCATTACTGCACTTCCACATCCAGCCTATCAACGTTGTGGTCTTCAACGGCCCTTCAGGGGGCAAAGCCCCGGGAGACCTAATCTTGAGGGAGGCTTCCCGCTTAGATGCTTTCAGCGGTTATCCCGTCCGTACATAGCTACCCAGCAATACCATTGGCATGATAACTGGAACACCAGGGGTACGTCCACTTCGGTCCTCTCGTACTAGAAGCAGATCCTCTCAAGTCTCCGACGCCCACGGCAGATAGGGACCAAACTGTCTCACGACGTTCTAAACCCAGCTCGCGTACCACTTTAAATGGCGAACAGCCATACCCTTGGGACCGGCTACAGCCCCAGGATGTGATGAGCCGTACACTAACCGTACGATTTCCGACCGTACTTAGAGTACCTTCGCGCTCCTCCGTTACTCTTTGGGAGGAGACCGCCCCAGTCAAACTACCCACCATACACGGTCCCGGACCCGGATAACGGGCCTCGGTTAGGATTCCAAACAAGCAAGGGTGGTATCTCAAGGGTGGCTCCACAAAGACTGGCGTCTTTGCTTCAAAGCCTTCCACCTATCCTGCACATACGTATTCAAAATCCAGTGTAAAGCTGTAGTAAAGGTTCACGGGGTCTTTCCGTCTAGCCGCGGGTACACTGCATCTTCACAGCAAGTTCAATTTCGCTGAGTCCCTGGTGGAGACAGTGTGGCCATCGTTACGCCATTCGTGCAGGTCGGAACTTACCCGACAAGGAATTTCGCTACCTTAGGACCGTCATAGTTACGGCCGCCGTTCACCGGGGCTTCGATCAAGAGCTTCGCGCAAGCGCTAACCCCATCAATTAACCTTCCGGCACCGGGCAGGCGTCACACCCTATACGTCCTCTTACGAGTTTGCAGAGTGCTATGTTTTTATTAAACAGTCGCAGCCACCTCTTTGTTGCAACCCCTTTCCGCTCCCGAAGCAAGTTCGTTCACGTACCGGAGGCACACCTTCTCCCGAAGTTACGGTGTCATTTTGCCGAGTTCCTTCACCAGAGTTCTCTCAAGCGCCTTAGGATTCTCACCCCACCCACCTGTGTCGGTTTAGGGTACGGTCGCTGTAACCTGAAGCTTAGAGGTTTTTCCTGGAAGCATGGCATCAATTACTCCGTTGTTCCGGAGGAACAACTCGTCATCACGTCTCAGCCTTGATGAGACCCGTATTTTCCTGGATCTCAGCCTACACGCTTAAACCGGCATGTCCAACAGCCGGCCAACCTAGCCTTCTTCGTCACCCCATCGCAGTTACAAGCGGTTCAGGAATATTAACCTGATTCCCATCGACTACGCATTTCTGCCTCGCCTTAGGAGCCGACTCACCCTGCGCCGATGAACGTTGCGCAGGAAACCTTGGGTTTTCGGCGTGCGGGATTATTCACCCGCATTATCGCTACTTATGTCAGCATTCTCACTTCTGATATATCCAGCAAGCCTCACGGCTCACCTTCAACTACATACAGAACGCTCCCCTACCATGCCAATAAATTGGCATTCGCAGTTTCGGTACGCATCTTGAGCCCCGGTATATCTTCCGCGCAGGCTGACTCGACCAGTGAGCTGTTACGCTTTCTTTAAATGATGGCTGCTTCTAAGCCAACATCCTGGCTGTCTTAGCCTTCCCACATCGTTTCCCACTGAGATGCGTTTAGGGACCTTAACTGGCGATCTGGGCTGTTTCCCTTTCGACGACGAAACTTAGCTCCCGCCGTCTGTCTCCCGTGATTGCACTTCCTGGTATTCGGAGTTTGCTATGGTGTGGTACCGCGAGGTGCAGCCCTAGCCATGACAGTGCTCTACCCCCAAGAGTGAGACACGAGGCACTACCTAAATAGTTTTCGGGGAGAACCAGCTATCTCCGGGCTTGATTAGCCTTTCACTCCTAGCCACAGCTCATCCACTAATTTTTCAACATTAGTTGGTTCGGTCCTCCAGTCGGTATTACCCGACCTTCAACCTGGCCATGGCTAGATCGCCCGGTTTCGGGTCTAATCCCAGCAACTAAACGCCCTATTAAGACTCGATTTCTCTACGGCTCCCCCAAACGGTTAACCTTGCTACTGAAATTAAGTCGCTGACCCATTATACAAAAGGTACGCAGTCGCCTCTATTCAAGAGGCTTCCACTGCTTGTACACACACGGTTTCAGGTTCTGTTTCACTCCCCTTCCGGGGTTCTTTTCGCCTTTCCCTCACGGTACTGGTTCACTATCGGTCGATAAGTAGTATTTAGCCTTGGAGGATGGTCCCCCCATGTTCAGACAGAGTTTCACGTGCTCCGCCCTACTCGTTTTCACCTTTAAAACCCTTTCGCATACGGGGCTATCACCTTCTATGGCCCGACTTTCCAGTCGGTTCTGCTAGAGTTTCTAAGGCTTAAGGGCTACTCCCCGTTCGCTCGCCGCTACTAAGGGAATCTCGGTTGATTTCTTTTCCTCCGGGTACTTAGATGTTTCAGTTCCCCGGGTTCGCTTCTTGCGCCTATGTATTCAGCACAAGATACCCGCAAGCGGGTGGGTTTCCCCATTCGGAAATCCCTGGGTCAGAGCATGCTTGCCGGCTCACCAGGGCTTATCGCAGACTGCCACGTCCTTCATCGCCT
>JAPYNK010000087.1 GCA_028285825.1 Arenicellales bacterium
CTGATATCGCAGGGCGTTACAAGATATTCTGCCTCTTTGGCCCGCGCCATGGTGGCGGTCTCAACAAGCGGTTCCGGCCTTCTGCCCAACAGTGCAACCCGATACCCTTCCTTAAACAGGGCAAGGGCAACCGATCTTCCAACGCCACTTCCGGCTCCAGTCACCAGGGCAACTTTCGGTGTCTTGACATTCATCGTATCCAGGTAACCTGAAGATTGACAATTTCCCGGCGATCCGATTATTCGAGAATCTCGGGGGCATTTTGCGCCCGATGGCGCAGGGCATGGTCCATCAGGGTCAATGCAAGCATCGCCTCAACAATCGGCACCCCGCGAATACCCACACACGGATCATGTCGACCTGTAGTTGAAATGTCGACCGGTTGATTATCAAGATCAACTGTCTTGCCGGGCACCTGTATGCTCGAGGTTGGCTTAAAGGCAACTCTTGCCGTAACTTCCTGCCCGCTCGAAATGCCACCCAATACCCCCCCGGAGTTATTGGATAGAAATCCCTCAGGGGTGATTTCATCCCGATGTACCGACCCGGGTTGATTGATTGACTCAAATCCGGACCCGATTTCCACCCCCTTGGCTGCATTGATACTCATCAAGGCTTTGGCAATGTCGGCATCCAGCCGATCGAATACCGGCTCTCCCCAGCCGATCGGCACTCCCAGCGCTTCAACATAAACCCCTGCACCGAGGGAATCTCCTTCTCGTCGTGCCTGCTCAATCAACCCCTCCAGCTCGGGCACGGCCTGCTCATCCGCAACGAAAAAGGCATTCCGGTTAACAGTTTGCCAATCCCGGATTTCAACAGGTCGTTTCCCGACTTGATCTACACACGCACGAATGCTCACCCGGTAATGGACATGGAGATAAGCCTTGGCGATGGCTCCAGCGGCAACCCGTATCGCAGTCTCCCGGGCCGATGAGCGCCCTCCTCCGCGATAATCCCTGAAACCGTATTTTCCAGTATAGGTGTAATCGGCATGCCCCGGGCGAAATCGATCCTTTATCTTTGCATAATCTCTTGAACGGGCATCCTCATTACGAATTACAAGTCCGATCGGAGTCCCCGTGGTCTTTCCTTCAAACACTCCCGATAGAATTTCCACCCTGTCGCTTTCACGACGCTGAGTGGTAAATCTAGACTGACCCGGCTTGCGTCGGTCCAGATCAGTCTGAAGCATCTCCTCGTTCAGTTCGAGTCCGGGTGGACACCCATCGACGATACCGCCCAAAGCCGGACCATGGCTCTCGCCAAAGGTCGTGACCGAAAATAGTCTGCCGAATGTGTTGCCTGACAAGGGTTGTTTACCTGAATCCAGTACCGCTGATTGTAACGGCTAGAATGAACCGATTGGACGGTTTGTCGTCTTCCACAATCGACAGATGCAGTGATCGAAACCATTCCCGGTCCGGGAATCTGGATTGATACTGCGGGAGAACAGAATACCGTCATTAATGTAGCCTGCATTTTCGTTTGCGGATATTCCTCCTTCTGCCATGTTGATCAATATAATGCAACTGAGGGATGGTCAAGCTCGTCTGCATTCACAATCTCAGTCTCGCTGGATGCCTCGGCAAGCCACATTTTGACCGCAACACATTCACGCACAGCAAGACAATACTCCTGACTCACCGGGTCGAGTTTTATATCCATGCTCTGAAATCGCATCACAACCGGCGCATACATCGAATCGGCAATCCCAAAGCGACCAAATAACCAGGGCCCACCACTTCCATAACGTTCACGGCACAAGTTCCAGATCTGCTGGATGCGTTTTACATCCTTCATTGCCGTATTGCTGAGTTGATAGTCCGGAAAATACTTTCGGCAATTCATCGGCAACTCCCTCCTCAATGCCTGAAAACTCGAGTGCATTTCCGCCGACACTGATCGCGCAACTGCCCTCGCATGTGTCTCTTGTGGCCAGCCCCGGAGATCCGGATATGTTTCTGCAAGATATTCGAGAATCGCCATGCTGTCCCAAATCTCAAGCGAACCGTCAATCAGAACCGGCACCTTGCCGTGCGCAAAGCGTTTTTGGATGACAGGCAAATCATTCAGGGAGAGTTTCTCAATCTCGACTTCAAGACCGTGATAGGCTACAAATAGCCAGGGCCGCATCGACCAGGTGGAATAATTTTGATTTCCGATGACAAGTTTCATCATCGCTCGAGTTCAAGCCGGTGCAATGTCCTTGAATACCTTGTAGAGTAGTTCTGCCGAGCACTCTTGATCAACCGGTTTACTGATCAGATCATGACGAATCTCAAGCAGTGCCACCCGCATATTGTTTTTATGTCCATGCTCGACATGCGCATAGCCTTGGGGCGAATGACCGGTATAAGGCTTGTTATATCCAATCACCAGCCCGTCAAAACGATTGAAACCATCAAGGAGCTGCTGTTTGACATTTCTTGGGTACTCGTCCCACATCACCCCATAATGCCAGGGACGCTGGTGCCCGCCGTATGCTGGCGAGAAACTGTGCAAGGCCAGAAGCAGTGGATCATCGTGGTGGTCCACCATCTCCCTTGCCATTTCAGCATATCTTTCGTGATAGGGGTCAAAAAAAGTTTCAATACGCGCTTGACGGGAGAATGCATCAAGGTCCATATTTCCACTAATGGAAATACCATCCGATACATCGAGAATTATCGAAGGATCAGTTGGGTAGCGATTAAGATCAATAACCAGACGTGAATAACCAGCCATAATCAAGGGAGCATCCAGCATCTCCGACAACAGCATCGATACCTGTTTGGCGCCGACATCAAGAGCAATATGACTCTCCAGATGAGCCGGCTCCAGACCCAGATTGGCAAGACTCTCCGGAATGCGGTTCTCGGCATGATCACAGCCGATCAACAGCGGTGCCTTGCCGGCACCATTGCAAATGTCGTAGACAGGGGGTTCGTCAGGTTTGAGCATGGGTTCTTTTTTCGATTTGACCAGACCATCATAGCATCCAGACTCGTCATGCGAAATCATATTATAGATCTTGGGCTTTTTGTTTTTCTTGCCGTTATCTGGAGCTCATCCTTTCTGCTTATCAAAATCGGCGTTGAAACCATACCCCCCTTCACACTGACTGCAGCCAGGCTATGCATCGCCGCAGTTGTGCTATGGGCCTATCTTTTGGCAACCCATACAAAACTCTCCCTGAATGCCGAGGCAATGACCATGTATCTGGTCGTGGCCCTGCTGGGATACTGCTTTCCTTATGCCTTGATCAGCTGGGGAGAAACCCGCATCAGCAGCTCATTGGCGGCAATTCTGATGGGCATCATGCCAGTGGTCGTGGTTTTTCTTGCACACTGGCTTATTCCGGATGAACCGTTAAATGGCACCAAGGCGCTGGGCGTGACCATCAGCTTTTTTGCGCTTTTGCTGCTGGTTGGAATTGCCGCATTTTCTGATCTGCAACAAGATCTCCCGGGGCAGATTGGTGTATTGGGAGGCGCAATCAGTTATGCCCTGTGCACGATATACATCCGCCATCATAAGCCCGTCAGGATACGCGTGCTCGCAACCGGAACCATCACTGTTGGCGGAATCATCAGCCTGGCCTTTGCCTTTGCTTTTGAAAACCCCTTTCACCTTGAACCGGCAATCCGCTCCCTGTGGGCAACGCTTGCTCTGGGACTGTTTCCGACAGCACTTGCAACCCTGCTGTTTTTTCGATTGATCAGACGACTCGGCGCATCCACATTCTCGCAAATCAATTACCTGATTCCGGTTCTTGGCGGTTTGTGGGGAATATGGCTGCTCGGCGAACCATTCAGCTGGAAATTGTTCGGGTCTCTGGCAATGGTATTCATCGGTATATACCTGGTCCAGAAATCCAGTCCGGGAATGCGCAAAGAGCACTGGCAAGCCTGCCCAACTCGGGAATGATTCTCCCCATTCGCTGTCGTAATCAAGCCCTCCTGAAATTCTGCACTGCTGTCGCCCCAGCTCCTGAGTTCCTTCAAGCCTGCTGTATCATGCAAACGAATTGGAACAATCGATCAGCTGGTCAAGTTTCTGATTGCCCTGACCACTGTCAAGAATACTGCGGGCAAGCTCGATACCGGATTCAAGACTATCCGTTCTATCTCCCACATAGATGGTCGCTCCTGCATTGAGGGCAACAATATCGTAGGCAGGTCCCTTGTTGCCTTCCAGAACATGTCTGGTCTTTTCCAGAGAGTCCAGGGCATTTTCAACCACCAGCCCGTCAATTGACGAACGCTTGAAACCGAATTGCTCCGGCTTGATTTCGTATTCCCGGAGACTTTCATCCACATATTCAGCCACCCGGGTTGGCATGGCTATTGATATTTCATCCAGTCCGTCATCGGAACAAACGACCAGGGTGTGCTCCGACCCGAGCTCGGCATAAGCTTCAGCTATGGGACGGACAAGGTCCTGACTGAATACGCCCGCCAGCTGAAATCGGGCTCCTGCAGGATTGGTCAGGGGTCCCAATACATTGAAGATGGTTCTGATCCCGATCTGCTTTCGAGGTCCAATGCCATAGCGCATCGCAGTATGATGCATGGGGGCAAACATGAAGCCAATCCCGCATTCATCAATGCACTGTCCGACCTGTTCGGCATTGATTCGAATATTGACCCCGGCAGCCTCAAGCAGATCCGCACTGCCGGACTTGCCCGTTGCAGCACGACTGCCATGCTTGGCCATGGCCAACCCGGAAACCGAAGCAACAATTGCACTTGCAGTGGAAACATTCAAGAGCCTTGCGCCATCTCCGCCCGTACCGACGCAATCCACCACTTTCTCCTGCTTCGTGGCGACCTTTTCAGACAGCTCACGCATGATAATCGCAGCACCAGTGATTTCTTCCATGGTTTCACCCTTGATCATCATGGCCGTCAAAAATGCTCCGAATTGCGCATCCGTCGCCTCACCCGACATCATGTTGCGCATAACGTCCTGCATCTCAATGCGACTCAGATTGTTGCCAGCCGCTACGCATTTTATCGCTTCTTGCATGAACATGGGTTCGGAGTCAACTCATTTCTGTTTGAAGAATTTCATCGGGTCAACCGGATTGCCGCCTTTTCTGATCTCAAAATGCAGCATTGGCCTGTTGGCATCAGTCTGGCCCATGCTCGCGATCTGCTGGCCGGAATTAATAGCCTGGCCTTCTCTGACCAGAATTTCCTTGTTGTGCGCATAGGCACTGATGTATTCGGGCGAATGCTTGATGATGATGAGTTTACCATAACCGCGCAGGCCCTCCCCAGCATAGACAACCTGGCCTCCGGATGTGGCACGGATAGGCGAGCCTTCCGCCCCTGCAATCTGGATGCCCTTGTTTCCAGCCTTGGGCGAGAACTTTCCCACCAGCTTGCCTTGTGCAGGCCATGACCACTTGCCCGAAACCGGCGCAACAGGGGTGACGATGGCCTCCCCTGCTGGCACGGCAGCAACCCGGGTTTTACCCGGCTCTCTCTGTCTCGGCAAACTGGTCAGCACAACCGGCTTGGCCTTTGCCGTGTCTTTCTGCTTCCTCGGATACAGGTAAATCTGATCGCCAACGTGGATAGTGTAGGGTGCCTTGATGCCATTCCACCCGGCTACCTGCTTGTAATCCAGTCCAAACGCCCAGGAAATGCCATACAGCGTGTCGCCCTTCTGGACAGTGTAAATCCTTGGCTTGTACTGGTATTGCCCCTCTTCGGCAACCGGAATGTCAATCAGGTTTGAGCTGGTGCATCCCGTCAGTAGCGAAACCAGAAGCAATATTGAAAAAAGCTGCTTCATCCGAATAGTCTCACTGCCAGAAAACCACCCAGAGCAACTGCAAGCAACAGCCATCCTATCTTCTCGATATGGCGATCGATAGTCGACTCAAGCCTCTCGCCCCCCCAGCGAACCAGGGCAGCCACCAGAAAAAACTGGGAACCTCGCCCAACCAGGGAAATCAAGAAAAATGGAATAATTGCCATGCCCAGGGTTCCCGATGCAATAGTAAAGAGTTTATAGGGTATTGGAGTCAATCCCGAAAGAAAAAGCAGCCACACACCATATTGCCCATACCAATTCTGCATGGATTCGAACGGTTGCTGCAAATTATAGAATTCGAGAACATGAATGCCAAACTGTTCGAATAAAAAATAGCCGACCATATAGCCAAACAACCCGCCAAGGGAAGAAGTGATGGTGCAAATGAGTGCCAGTCGCCATGCTTGAAGCCGCTCTGCCAGCACCATTGGCGCAAGCATGAAAGAGGTCGGCACCGGAAAGAATGAGGATTCGACAAAGCTTACCCCGCCCAAGAACCATACTGCCTTGGGATGTCGTGACCAGTCAAGAGTCTTGGCATATAGCGGACCGAACAGCCTCATCGTTCATGCCCTGCCCTGCAGCATCGGCACAAACCGAACGGCAATATGAGTGGCTTCATGAAATCCTGTGCGCGTTCGGGTTACAATTCTCAAAGTCTGCTCGGCATCGCCAACCGGTATCACCAGACGCCCGCCCAAAGCAAGCTGCTTGAGCAGGTTTTCGGGGATTTCACGAGGGGCCGCCGTAACAATGATCCCGTCATACGGCTGGTGGGTTGTCCAGCCATTGAAACCGTCCCCATTCATGAATGCAATGTTTTTGCATCCAAGCTGCTTGAGGATTCGACGTGCCTCGAATTGCAGCGTGCGAATCCTTTCAACCGAATATACCCGTTTTGCGAACTGGGACAATATCGCACTCTGATAGCCACAGCCCGTACCAATTTCAAGGATCTTGTCCAGGCACTCACGATCATCAAGCAGTAATTCGGTCATCAAGGCAACAATATAGGGCTGGGAAATCGTCTGTTCACTGCCGATTGGCAGTGGAGTATTGTCGTAAGCCCTATGCTCCAGCCCCCCACCGACAAACAGATGCCGCGGCGTGTTCAACATGACTTCAAGAACTGCCTCATTGCGAATACCCTCTCTCCTCAGGCGATCAATTAATCGCTGACGGGTCCGCACCGAGGTTCTGCCAATGCCCTGAATGCGCTGTTCGGAAAATTTACCGGAATGTCATTGTCCCTGGGGGCCGCAACCTCGCCAATCTGATAGACCTGATGTCCATTCCGATCCGTCTCAACCCTTATTGGTTCTCCATGCTCACGTTTTCCGCAACGGGTGATTTCAATTCCATTCAGCTGGTCATAAGGCAGATCCGGAACGTTTATATTCAGCAAGTACAAATCCGGAACGGTCGCACTTCTTATCCAGTCCAGCAGCTCGAGGATCACTCGCGCTGCCGTATCGAAGTATTCAAGACGCTCTCCGACCAGCGAAATCGCGATTGATGGCAGTCGCAAGAAACGACCCTCAAGTGCCGCTGCAACGGTTCCGGAATAGATGGTATCATCGCCCAGATTGCCTCCATGATTTATGCCTGAAATGACTAGATCCGGCACGAAGTCAAGCATGCCGTTCACGGCAAGATGAACGCAATCGGCCGGCGTCCCTTCAATCGAATACAGGTTTTTACCGTAACAGTGAGCCCGTATCGGCTTCCTCAACGTCAGGGCGTTGCTGAAGCCACTGCAGTTTGCATTCGGTGCTGCAACGGCAATCTGCCCGATGCTGGCCAGTGCGCCCTTCAGCACATTAAGCCCAGGCGCATCGTAGCCATCATCGTTGCTAAGCAGAATGTTGATCGACATTGAAAACCGACAGTTCCAGATCAATCAAGCAGCCGGGCAGGGCCATTGAAATCGTATTGAGCATCTTTCATGATTTTCATCTTGTGCCAGAGGTGCCATGCCCTGTTTGCCCCATCTTGAGATTCGAAATCCTCGATGCTATCGCTCAGACAAGTCATTGGCCCCATGTTTCCCTTTGTGATGTCCTTGAGTTTTCAAGTGCCACTGTACCCTTGAGCCCGGAATTTGCAGACAAATGATCCAGAGGCTGGCAGACAGACCTGTCAACTTCATCCACTGCCCGGACAGACAGTCATCTTCCCTGCATTATGCATCAAAGACCCTGAATCACCGGAAAAAGCCCCTCATGGAGCGCAACCTCTCGCCCGCATGATATGCACCGTTCCCATATGATAATCAGAAATTCAATTGCCGTCATGCCGGACCAACAGCCGTAGCATGGAGCGTTGCATCTCCGGATTCCGGAACGGGAATGGGAATCTCCGCGATCTTGCTGATTTTGGAGCGTGCCATCTCAAAATCTGCCAGCCCCTCCTTCAGAACAACTTGTTTCACTTAGAGGTGCCCGCAAGCAAGCACTGCCGGATTTTCATCCCGGTAATTCCGTGTACGTTCCCCTTCATGTTGAATCAGATGAGGGTCTCGATCAGGCCTCCGAACCCAATCCCGGGAACCACTGCAATGAACTATTGCAAAATCAGGCAGTGCATGGTTTGCAGTCACAATAAAAGACCCTGGCAAGATTGTGGTGTATGGCAGCATGCCAAGTGTAACACGCAACCGAAACTCGGAATTTCCGGCTATCTCAGGACAATTGGCCTTGGCCCAAGGCCCCGCCTTTCGACAATCACTGATGAATCCTGATAATTCCCTGCTTGCCAGTGCTGGCTGCAATGGTCTTCTGGACAAGTTCTGCTTCTGTCCTGGATTTAAAAGGACCAATGGAGACCACAAACAGACCATTATCTCCTGAAACCTCCGATGATGATTCCGGATAGAGTTGAAGTCCGAGGTTTGCAAGCTTCAATCGCAAGCTGATCGCATTGGCCTGTTCGGAAAATGCGCCAACCTGAATCAAGTACTGAATCGTTGCCTGATTCTGGTAACTGGCGGTGGTTCCCCCCACTCCGTCTTCGGGAAAAACCGCAGTGATGGTCACACGACCGGTACCCTTGCGAACAATATCGAGCTTGGTTGCTGCAGCATAGGAAAGATCGACAATGCGGTCTCTCAGGAACGGGCCTCGATCATTGACCTTGACCACCACTGAACGCCGGTTTGCATGGTTATAGACCCGGATCCAGGTCGGCAGCGGCAATGTCGGGTGAGCAGCAGTCATGGCAAACATGTCATAGGGCTCACCGCTCGAAGTCCTCTTGCCATGGAATTTTCTGCCATACCAGGAGGCATGGCCTGTCTGCTCGAACCCGCGGGCCGACGGAATTGGCACGTATCGCTTTCCAAACACCTCGTAGGGGTTGTTGCCCGTGCGGGATAGGGGGGCATTCTGCGGTACGGCATCGGGAATCCGTGCGATGTCAACGCTCTGGCTTGGCGGTCCGTCGTCCTTGTAATAGCCGCCGCCACTGCCGTAACTGGTTGTCGAGGTCTTTTGGGTAGGAATGGAGATACCGCTACGGCTCAATATCTCTGGCAGATTGGAACTACAGCCCGCCAGTGTCGTAAACAACAGACATAGAAGCAAACGAGCCGGGCCGGATAAGCACATACAGTTTATCGGTAGTCGCGATTTGATTGATGATTTTTCCTGCATGGAACGTCCATTCGACATTTCCGGACCATGCTTCAGTTATTGTAATGGTTTCCCGCACAAGTATTCCAAAGAGGACGGATTACAATTCCCATCAAGCCGCCTCTGATTTTGCGGACCGGATCGAAATGATGACCCCTGCCGCAATGATGGTGAAAATTCCCGCCATTGCAACCGCATCAAGCACTTCATTCCAGATTACCCACCCCCAAAACCCTGCAAATACGATGAAACTGTATTCAAACACTGCGATATACGTCGGCTCGGCGATCTGGTATGCCCGTATCAATCCGCAGACGGCAATCAAGGAACCGATCCCCTGAACCGTGGTCCAGAACAGAAACTCGCCACTCGGTTTCACCCAGACCATACTGACAAAGGGAACCTCGGCACTCATGCCCTGCAGGGCCGGAAAAATGCTCAGCGCAACAACACCCAGCAATCCCAGCACTCCGGTGCCAAGGAAAAACCCGAACAGCAGCACCAATGTGTCCTCATTGGCACATTTGTGACGAGTTACAAGCTGACCAAGCGCATACATGCACGAAGCCGGCGCTTGCGATAGGCGAAATAGCCTGTAATCAGCAGACAGTTGAAAATGGCGCGAATCAGGTAAAACTGCCATACCCCACCTTCAGCGGCGATGAATCGAATGAAGTTATCCACCAGGCCAATCACCGACATGCTGCCGATCAGCATCAGTCCACCACGCAGGGTTGCAGAGCTTTTGAATATCACCGATCAATCACCCTTTCATGCACTGCCCAACCCGGTTTCTCAAGCATCGGGAAACGACCAAAATCCTCTACAATCCGGCAATGACCAAAAATGCGAATCACCACGGCAACACCTGCACCGGCTCTCGGTGCAGCGAGTGTACAGCAAAGCAGTGCATGGATGATCCAGCATTTCACGGCATACCCTGTTTATTGTGAATAAAGTTCAATGCCGGTGCTCGACAACCCATGATTGAAATCTGGATACCGATTACAGTTATGGCCGGATTCTTTCAGAATCTGCGATCCGCCATCCAGAAAAAGCTGAAAGACGACCTCTCGACCATCGGTGCCGCCTATTCCCGCTTTATCTTCGCGCTTCCGGTTGCACTGATCTACCTTCTCCTATTGCTCAAGGGTGGTAATCTACCAACGCCTGAGCCCAACATCCGATTTCTGATTTTCTGCCTGACTGGCGGAATCAGTCAAATCCTGTTTACCCTTTCGCTACTCTGGACATTCTCCTACAGGAGCTTTGCGGTCGGCACGACCTTCTCCAAGCTGGAAGTCATCATGGTGGCAGTCGTTGCAGCCCTGGTTCTTGGCGAAACCATCAGCCAGTGGGCAATGTTTTCGATTGGCATATCGTCTCTGGGCGTTCTGGCCCTGTCGATGGGTGAGCGAAATCTGACCGTCCACTCACTGGTACAGGGACTGTTCAGCAAAGCCACCTTGCTTGGGCTGACAACGGCTTGCCTGCTCGGTGCTTCTTCGGCACTGTTTCGGGGCGCAACGCAGGCACTGGGCTACGAACCGTTTTATGCAAACGCTGCCTATACGCTCACGATCTCGCTGATTATGCAGACTCTGATCATGGGGACCTGCATGCTGATTCTGGATCGTGAAAAACTGATCGCAGTATTTCGGTGCTGGCGCTGGGGCAGTTTGGCAGGCGTTGCCGGTGCCTTTGCCAGCCTGTGCTGGTTTACCGCATTCACCTTGCAAAAGGCGGCCTACGTCCGGGCACTCGGGCAAATCGAACTGGTGTTTACCTTTGTGGCAACCCTCTTCTATTTCCGCGAAAAAGTCACGGGCAAGGAAATTATCGGAGTCACCCTGATTACAGGCGGAATAATTTTGCTGCTACTGGTCGGCTAACTGTCATCCCGCATCTACAGGCATGGCAGGAAGCAATGACGGTGCATGCATGGCCGGCTCAGAATGCCAGCTCAAGGACCTCCTGATAATGCGAGACAAAATTGATGTCCAGCCCCTTCCGGATATAGTCTGGCAATTCCTCGTAACCTCCCTGATTCCTGCTCGGCAATATTATCTTCCGGATCTTCATGCGCCGGGCCGCCACGATCTTCTCGCGAATCCCACCGACCGGTAGCACCTGTCCAGTCAGAGAGAGTTCTCCGGTCATCGCCAGACTGCTCCTGATCTGCTTGCCGCGTGCCAGAGACACCAGGGCCGATGCGATGGTGATACCGGCACTCGGGCCGTCCTTGGGAGTGGCTCCTGCAGGCACATGCAGGTGGATCATGGCTTTCTCGAAAAACCGATTGTCCACCCCCAGCGAGTCCGCATTCCCAATGACATAGCTGTAGGCAATTTCTGCTGATTCCTTCATGATTTCGCCAAGATGTCCGGTCAGCCGAAATCCACGGCTGAATGAATGGGCCCGGGTTGCCTCAATGTCCAGCGTGCTCCCGCCCAACGCGGTCCAGGCCAGACCTCTTGCCACGCCCACTCCGGCAATCAGGCTCTCTTTTTCGTATCGAGGCTTGCCGAGGTAATCTTCAAGATCGGCGGACTTGACATGCACCGGCGGCGGGTGTCCGTCGAGAAGCTTCATCACGGATTTTCTGACGATCGTGCCAATCATCTTCTCCAGCCTGCGTACTCCGGCCTCTCGAGCATAGCCATCAATGATCCTGCGGATTGCATTCGAGTCAATGCGCAATTGTCCGCGCTTTCTGAGTCCGGCCGAAGCGACTTGTTTCGGAAGCAGATGCCGACGGGCAATCGCGATTTTTTCGTCAGTCAGGTATCCGGACAACCGGATTTCCTCCATGCGGTCCAGAAGTGGCACGGGTATCGTATCGACCTGATTGGCGGTACAGATGAACAGGACATTGGACAAGTCAACCCTGACATCAACATAATGGTCAAGGTATTCCCTGTTCTGTTCAGGGTCCAGCACTTCAAGCAGTGCATGAGCGGGATCGCCCCGATAGGAAGCTCCAACCTTGTCGACCTCATCGAGCATGATCACCGGATTGGATGTGCCACACTCCCTCAAGGCCTGAACAAACTTGCCCGGCATCGAACCGATGTAGGTCCGGCGATGCCCCTTGATCTCCGCCTCATCACGCATTCCACCCAGTGAAAACCGGTAGAATTTTCTTGCCAGGGCATTGGCTATGGAACGCCCAAGCGAAGTTTTTCCCACTCCGGGCGGGCCGACAAACAGCACGATGGATCCGGAGATCCCGCCACGCATTTTGCCAACTGCGATGAACTCGAGAATTCGCTGCTTTGCCTCGTCAAGCCCTTCGTGATCGGCATCCAGAATTGCTCTCGCCACACCCAGATCAAGACAGTCCTCACTGCACAGGCCCCATGGAATGGAAGTTAGCCAGTCAAGATAGTTGCGGGTGATCGTATACTCTGGCGAACCTCTCTCCAGCATCGCCATTTTTTCCATCTCTTCGTCAATTTTCCTGCTCGCGTGTTCCGGCACGGTGAGTTGTGCTAGCCGGTTGCGGAAACCCTCGATTTCCGCTTCTCGGTCGTCCTTCGAGATCCCGAGTTCCTTCTGGATGAATTTCAGTTGCTCACGCAGCAGGTTCTCCCGCTGATGCTGCGATAATTCACTTTCGATGTGGGTTCGTATATCGGACTGAACCTTGGCAATTTCAACTTCCTTGCGGAGCAATACCAGGGCCTTTTTCATCCTCGGAGCCAGATCAATGGTATCCATGATATCCTGAAGTTCGGAAGCATCCGCAGTCGTCATGCTGGCTCCGAAATCCGCCAATCTCGAAGGATCAGCCGTTCCGAAATTATTCAGGAACATTTTCAGCTCTTCGCCATACATCGGATTCAGCGGCAAAAGTTCCTTGATGGTATTGAATATGGCGGTGGTATAGCCCTTGATCTGGTTCGATCCGGTTTTTGCCGTTTCAGGAAAATAGCGAACTTGAGCGGCAAAGGGCCTTTCGCGGCTCACCCAGTCGAGGATTTGCAGACGCTGCACGCCTGAAACCACCATGTGAATCTGATTGTCCTGTCTCTCCAGCTGATGGATGCGACACACTGTGCCAATTTCCGCCAATTGGTCCACAGTGGCATCATCCGTATCGACGCCATGCGCATAAGCCACGCCCAAATAACTCATATCCTCGCTGTGAATGGATTTGAATGTACTCTCCCAAATCCCGAAATCAATCACGACTGGAATAATCTGGCCGGGGAATATCGGTTTTTTCGACACCGGCAACATGTACAGGGT
Source organism: Arenicellales bacterium (assembly GCA_028285825.1). Classification (GTDB taxonomy): domain Bacteria; phylum Pseudomonadota; class Gammaproteobacteria; order Arenicellales; family Poriferihabitantaceae; genus Poriferihabitans; species Poriferihabitans thioversatilis. The sequence goes on from JAPYNK010000087.1 coordinate 13,686, forward strand.
ACCGGGCAAAACATCGGCCGATCGAGCTATTTCATTGACAATTTCCGGCTCGACTTCTTCATTCATGGTGATTCATCGGTTGGGGAAACGGGGAGCAGCCTGGCAAGAGGCAGTCCTGCCAATAGATGGATGCATTTTTTTCAAACACAATGGGGAAGACGCCAAGCCGGATAACGACAGGGCCCGGGCCTGACCTGTCTAGCCAGACTCCATGAGCATTCCGTTTTCAAGGCTGAGAACGCGATCTGCCTGTCTGGCCAATGCCATATTGTGAGTGACCATAATCAAGGCAAACCCGTCCTGCCCGTCGTAATTCAGCAGCGTCTCGTGAATTCGTGCCGCGGTCTTTTCATCCAGATTGCCGGTCGGCTCGTCGGCCATGACGCAGGAAGGCCTGGTAACCACTGCACGGGCGATTGCCGTACGCTGACGCTCTCCACCCGACAGCTCTCCCGGCTTGTGGTGAATGCGCTCCTTGAGTCCAACTCGCTCCAATATTGCACTGGCCTGACTGAATGCTGAAGTCCGGTTTTCGCTTCTTATAAAGAGCGGCATGGCGACATTTTCAAGAACCGTAAACTCTGCCAGAAGATGGTGAAACTGATACACGAAGCCAAGATGCCGGTTTCGGATAAGCCCCCGCTTTTTCTGCGAAACCCGGTTGATATCCTGATCATGGACCAGCACCTGACCGCTGGTCGGCAAGGACAGCCCCCCCAGAACATGCAGCAGCGTACTCTTCCCCGACCCCGACATGCCGACAATGGCTACCCGCTCGCCCCGGCATAGCTCCAGATCGATCCCCTTCAATACATCGACCTTCAGACTCCCCTCCTGAAAGGTCTTGGTTACGGCCTTGCAGGCCAGAACCGGTTTTTTTCCGGCTGCCGAATCAGTCATAACGCAAGGCCTCGGCCGGCTCGACGCGTGATGCCCTAAGTGCAGGATAAATGGTTGCGAGAAAACTCATGATCAACGATGCCGTAATAACCACAATGGCATCAAGCCAATCGAGCCTGGCGGGAAATTCACTGATTACATAGACATCCGAAGGGAACAACTCCGTATTGAACAGCTGTTCAAGCCAGGGGACCAGCGTTTCCATATTCAGGGCGGTAATCACCCCGATCGTTCCACCGACCGCAACGCCAATGATTCCGATCGTCGATCCCTGAACCATGAAAACACGCATAATGCTCCCCGGGCTCATGCCCAGGGTCCTCAATATGGCCACGTCGGACTGCTTGTCGGTCACTATCATGACCAGCGTCGAAACAAGATTGAACGCAGCAACAGCCACAATCAGCATCATTACAATGAAGACTACGCGCTTCTCGATCTCAAGCGCCCGAAAAAAGTTGGCATGCTCCTGAGTCCAGTCCCGAACCCTGAATCCACTGCCCAGAACCTGCTGTATTTCGCTACGCAAGGCTCTGGCACGATCAATGTCTCCCAGCTTGAGGCGCACTCCGCTCACTGCACTGTCAATGCCGAGCACTTGCTGCAGATCTTCAATGTTGACAAGGGCAATTCCCGTGTCGTACTCGTACATGTCGATCTCGAACAGCCCGACAACCGTAAACCGCTTCATCCTCGGCAAAATGCCAGCCGGGGTTACCTTGCCCTTGGGTGCCACCAGATTGACCTTGTCTCCCACCTCAAGCGCCAGAGACCGAGCCAGCTGTTTGCCAAGAACGATGGCATAGCTTCCGGGTTCCAGCTCGGACGTGCTTCCAGTGACCACGTGATTCATCAACTCGGAAACCGTCTTCTCATACTCCGGATAAACGCCCCTGATTAATGCTCCCTTGACATGCTTGCCGCTGCTCAGCAAGCCTTGCCCCAGAACAAACGGCGCCAGGGCAGTCACGTCGTCAAGCCCATGGGCATACTGGGCAACCGGCAACCAGTTTTCAAGAAAGCCACTCTGGGCCTGAACGGTCACATGAGAAACCACAAACAGAATACGATCGCGAAGCTCGCTGTGAAACCCGTTCATCACCGACATGATCGTGATCAGGGCCCACACGCCAAGAATGATGCCCAGCATCGAGATCACGGAAATGAAGGAGATGAAATGGTTCCTGCGCTTGGCGCGCAGGTAGCGAAGACCAATGGTCAACTCGAGAGATTTGAACATTTACTCGACAGGGGATTGCTGATGACGCATATGCGGAAACAGTACTACATCGCGAATGGATGGAGAATCGGTCAGGATCATCACTAGACGATCAATACCGATTCCCTCTCCTGCTGCAGGCGGCAGACCATGCTCGAGAGCGCAGATGTAATCGGCGTCAAAATGCATCGCTTCCTGATCACCGGCATCCTTTTTGCCAACCTGATCCTGAAACCGATCGGCCTGATCTTCGGCATCGTTCAACTCCGAAAAGCCATTTGCGATTTCCCGGCCTGCCACAAAAAATTCGAAACGATCACTGATTTCAGGCTGTTCATCATTGCGTCTCGACAATGGGGATACTTCGACCGGATAGCCGGTAATGAAGGTCGGCTTGACCAGTTTATGCTCTACGTGCTTTTCGAATATTTCCATTTGGATCTTTCCTCGACCATCCTTGGGTCCGATGGGTATCTGCAGGTGGCCTGCAAGTTCACGAATGGCCCGGTCATCCTGCAGGGCATGCCCGGAAATCTCCGGGTTGAACTTCAAAATCGCTTCAAGCATGTCATAACGCTCAAATTTGCCGGAAAAGTCAATTTCCTGACCCTGGTAGGTCAGCTGCCCCCCACCTACAACCTTCTCGCAAAGGCTTTTTACAAGCTCTTCCGTCAGGGCAATGAAATCATTGTAGTCAGCATAGGCACAGTAGAACTCCATCATGGTAAATTCCGGATTGTGCCGAGTACTCATGCCCTCATTGCGAAAGTTGCGGTTGATCTCGAAGACCCGTTCAAAGCCACCAACAACCAGTTTCTTCAGGTACAGCTCTGGCGCGACCCGAAGATACAGATCCATGTCCAGAGCATTATGATGGGTGATGAAGGGCCGGGCAACCGCGCCGCCCGGAATGGGATGCATCATTGGCGTTTCGACTTCCAGATATCGATGCGATATCATGAATTCCCGAATATGCTGAATGACTGCGGCGCGCTTGTGAAACACCGATCTTGTACTGCCGTTCATGATCAGGTCGAGATAACGCTGTCGATAGCGGGTTTCGGAATCGGTCAGTCCATGGAACTTTTCCGGCAAGGGTCGCAGTGCCTTGGTCAACAGGCGAACGTGTCCGACCCGCACCGACAATTCCCCGGTTCGCGTTCGAAACAGCTCTCCTTCAGCACCCACAATATCACCGATATCGTAGTTTTTGAACGCTTCATATTCCGCTTCACCAAGCTGGTTTTTTTGCAGAAACAGCTGGATTTGTCCGGTGGCATCCTGAATGTGGGCGAAACTGGCCTTGCCCATCATGCGGCGGCTCATCAAGCGCCCTGAGACCTTGACGCGTATCGGCTCCTGGCCATCTGAAAACTCGGTATCTGCATACTGATCCCCGAGATCTCCAGCGAAGGCGTCTCGCCGGTAATCATTGGGAAAGGCATTGCCGCTTTCCCTGAGCCGGAAGAGTTTGTCTCTCCTCTGCGCGATCTGGTCGACTTCCTCGCTCATGGCATATGGCACTTTTTGGTGATAATGGTTTACAGTCCGGATTTCAGACTTGCTTCAATAAACTCATTGATCGAGCCGTCCAGGACAGCTTGCGTATTGCCGGTTTCAACACCGGTTCGAAGATCCTTGATTCGGGACTGGTCAAGAACGTAAGATCGAATCTGGCTTCCCCAGCCGATATCAGACTTGCCATCCTCTTCAGACTGCTTTTCCTGTCTGCGCTTGGCAAGCTCCAGCTCGTACAGTTTTGCCTTCAGCATGGTCATGGCTACCTCTCTGTTGCGATGCTGGGAACGGTCATTATGGGACTGTGCGACAATTCCGGTTGGCATGTGGGTCAAGCGCACAGCCGAGTCAGTCTTGTTGCGATGCTGTCCGCCTGCACCGCTTGAGCGATAGGTATCAACGCGCAAATCTGCCGGATTGACTGCAATTTCAAAACTGTCATCAATTTCAGGATAGACATATATGGATGCAAATGAAGTGTGACGGCGGTTCCCGGAATCGAAAGGGCTCTTCCTGACCAACCGATGCACGCCGGTTTCGGTGCGCAGGTAACCATAGGCATAGGAACCGGTAACCTTAATGGTGGCACTCTTGATCCCTGCTACTTCGCCGTTTGACTGCTCAATAAGCTCAAGCCCGAATCCCTGTTCTTCGACCCAGCGCGTATACATCCTGAGCAGCATCTGCGCCCAGTCCTGAGCTTCCGTACCGCCGGAACCTGACTGGATATCCAGAAAAGCATTGGAATCATCGACCTCGCCATCAAACATTCGGCGAAATTCCATTTCGCCGAGACGTTTTTCCATGTCATCAAGGTCTGCATCAATTTCAACGAGTGTATCCCCATCTTCTTCATCGACAGCCAGTTCGAGAAGCTCAAGTGTCTCCCTGGAATCCACAGTCAGCCGTTCGACCGTGTTGACTTCCCGGTCCAGGGCCGAACGCTCCCGTCCCAGTGCCTGCGAGCGCTCCGGATCGTTCCAGACGTCCGGATTTTCGAGTATCAGGTTAATCTCTTCCAGACGATCCTTCTTGGAGTCGACGTCAAAGATACCCCCTCAACGCCTGAACACGTTGGCTCACGGATTCGATGCTTTCGCGCAAATCGTTGATTGATCGCATGGTCCTGAAAATCGGTTTTGCTGTCATTTTCGAAGGTGCAGAGAATACCCGATTTTCGGCCCGAATAACACCGCAAGATGCTGACTTGCGCCATGAGAAATACAGGAAAAGGGGATACAAAGACCCAACAGGCCGCATCAAGGCCGATGCTTCAGGCATCTACCCTAAAATCCAGAATCAGACCACGTCATCCGTTTCCTTTTCCAGCGATTCCAGATTCTGCCGGATATTTGACATGTGCGGATTCACTTCTAACGCCTGTCTGAAATATTCAAGAGCCTGTTCTGGCTTATCCTGCCTCAAATAGATCAGCCCCTGTCCCGACAAGGCACCGAAATGGCGAGGTTCCAAGGCCAGGGTTTTCTCGACATCCTGAGTTGAAAGATCGTATTCGCCCATCAGATAATGAATCGTGGCACGCCGGTTCCATCCCTCTGCGAAATCGGGATCCATTGAAATTATGCGAGAGTAGAT
>JAPYNK010000088.1 GCA_028285825.1 Arenicellales bacterium
TTTTTGCGAGAGTCCTTAGTGCCTGATAAAAAACGTGCGAAATCTCGCGACCCGCCACTCGCCTCATTCTCGCAATCAAGACTGACCCACTGATGGAATCCATAGCCACGTTTGGCAGTGTGAGCAACAGAATGTGCCGTGAAACTGGTTCCTTGAAGAATCCAGACCCGTATAATTTCGGTTATCCAAAGCGAAATTTCGGCAATTGAACAGCTGTACGGATTCTGATCCTGCGGGGAGTTCTGTGATCGGCAATGCCATGCCTGGACTGGCCTGCATATCCCATATCCCAAGAACGTATCGACAGATCAGTCCATTGAGCTTGTGTGACTTTGCTGAATGAATCCGGGTATAGTTCCAGAAAGTTCGAATTCGCTTTCCACTCCTTACCATTCCCCTGTCGGGTCGACTTCGCCATGAAATTAAAAGAGTTCATCGAAAGCAAGAGATTTGAATCGTTTATCATTGTGCTGATTATTATCAATGCGGTCACGCTCGGACTGGAAACCGAGAAACAAGTCATGGATGCCGCCGGACCGGCATTGATCATGATTGATCGCGTCATACTGGCCATTTTTACGATCGAGGTTCTGGTCAAGCTGTGGGTATATCGGCTGGCTTTTTTCAAGAGCCCCTGGAGGATATTTGATTTTGCAGTGGTCTCGATTTCGCTTATACCGGCAACCGGCAATCTATCCGTCTTGCGAGCACTGCGGATACTTCGGGTATTGAGGCTGGTTAGCGCACTGCCCTCACTACGCAAGGTGGTTGGCGGGCTGGTAGCGGCCTTGCCCGGAATGGGGTCAATTGTGATGTTGATGCTACTGGTATTCTATGTATTTTCAGTCATGGCGACCAAGCTTTACGGAGGCCTGTTTCCTGAATGGTTTGGTTCGATCGGGGCCTCGGCCTATTCGTTATTTCAAATCATGACCCTGGAAAGCTGGTCCATGGGGATTGTCAGGCCGGTGATGGTGAATTATCCATATGCCTGGATTTTCTTCGTGGTGTTCATTTTGTGCACCTCGTTCACCGTGCTCAATCTGTTCATCGGCATCATTGTTTCGGCAATGCAGGCGGAGCATGAGGGGCATGCAACCGAAGAGCGCGAGGAAATGCTGGTCAGGCAAAATGAAATCATGGAGGAGATCAGAAGTCTTAAGCGGTCTCTGAAGTCCCGGTCGAGCTGAATTATAGTGACTGGCTCCATGAACTGTCTTGTTATACCCCAGTTTGGACAGACTGTTAGCATCGTAGTTCCTTGACTCGAATTTATGATGGCAAAAAATATTGAAACTCGTATCCGAGTCATGGATTTGTCTGCGACATGACAACCGGGCATGTTACTGCTATTTTGTTGTTCTCCGTAATAGCTACCGCAACGCCAGGTCCCAACAACCTGATGCTTCTGTCCTCTGGAATCAACTATGGGTTCTGCCGGACAATTCCTCACATGGCGGGCATCTGCATCGGTTTTACATTCCTGTTGAGTGTAGTCGGACTCGGAATTGTTCAGGTTTTTGAAACGTATCCGTTGATATACCAATTTCTCAAGATCATATCGGTCTGTTATCTACTTTTTCTGTCGTGGAAAATCGCCACTGCTACTCCCAAGAACACCGAAAGAGGCGAGCTTGGAAGTAGCCGTCATGAACCCCTCTCTTTTTTACAGGCAGCCAGCTTTCAATGGGTCAATCCAAAGGCATGGGCCATGGGGTTGACAGCAGTGACTGCCTATATTCCTCCTATCGACCCGATTCTCGGACTTGCACTGGTCGTGGCGATTTTCGGGCTCGTCTGCGTACCTTGTTTAATAGTCTGGACTCTTCTTGGGGTACAACTGAGGCGCTTTCTGAACGATCCGGTTCGGCTTAGACGATTCAATATTGTCACGGGTTGCCTTCTTGCCGGGTCACTCTATCCGGTTTTCTTCAGCTCAGTTTGAAGATGATCTGGACTAACCATTAAGGGATACAGGAATGATTGGATGTTATATCGGGATTTAATGCAATACAGCAACTCTGCAAATACATGGTCAATTCCTTGTGTCGGCTTGATTAATTGTCACAAGATTAGAATTCTTCTACATGCCACGATTCAGCTTTGAAGTATGATTCGGCAAGGCCATACAAAGCATGGCCTGCTCAACTCAAACTCAATGCTTGCCTAAAGTTGTGAGGTTGAGCAATCGGGAAAATAGGTTGAGTTGTCGATCAGGCATGAACAAAACATAGATGAATATCTGAGGGAGATATATTCTTGATACTAGACGATATTATCGGCATGGCCTCAAAGGGCGAATCTGAGATGCTGGAATTCAAGGCCAGCACCGGTATGCGTAGTGAGGCAACAAAAACCGTTTGTGCCATGCTTAACCAACGTGGTGGACATGTGCTTTTTGGTATAACACCGGATAACCAAGTCGTAGGCCAGCAGGTCGGTGATCGAACAATTGAGCAGTTGAGCGCTGAAATAATGAGAATCGAGCCTCCCGCTTTCCCGGAAATCAACCGAGTTCAAGTATCAGGAAGTTTGGAAATAATATCAGTTAGGGTGCCGCCCGGTGTATCACAACCGTATCAGTATCGTGGTACTTCATATCTGCGAGTCGGAAACACAACAAGAAAGATGACTTCCGAGCAACAAAACCGCCTGCTACTGGAGCGCATGCATGGTGAGCAACGTTGGGAAAATCAGCCTGCAAAAGGTTGGACAGTAGATGACCTGGATATCGCTGAAATACGTAAAACAGTCGCAGAAGCAGTACAAAGTGGCAGGCTTGCCGAACCTGGCGGTAGAAATGCGGAGGATTTGTTGCGTGGATTGGGGTTAATCCAAGGGGGCAATATTTTGAGAGCTGCTGCAGTGTTGTTCGGAAAAGTCGAATTCCTCGAAACCGCAATGCCCCAATGTCTGTTGCGCGTAGCCCGGTTCCGGGGTACTGATCGCTCCGAGTTTCTTGATAACCGACAGTTCATTGGAAATGCTTTCTCACTTCTTGAGAGTGCCATGCGGTTTTTACTTGACACGATTCCCATTGCGAGCTCTTTTGAATCTGGTCGCATGGAGCGCATCGACAAGCCGCTTTACCCGCCTTTGGCTGTACGAGAGGCACTAGCAAATGCCTTGTGCCATCGCGATTATGCTATGGGTGGAGGGTCGATTGGACTTGCAATTTATGATGATCGACTTGAGGTCACTTCAATCGGGCCGCTGCACTTTGGCATAACTCCAAATGACCTCTTTGATCCTCATGAGTCTCGTCCATGGAATCCCATCATTGCCCGTGTTTTCTATAGACGCGGCATTATTGAAGAATGGGGGCGAGGGACAATAAAAATAGCGGAATTGGTAACCTCTGCAGGTTTGCCTCATCCTGAAATTGAAGATTATCGCGACTGTGTGACCGTACGTTTTTGGAACCCAGAATATACCCCACTACAATATCATGACTATGATCTAACCGAGCAACAGAGGGCGGTATTGACAATTCTTGAGCAGTCTGATGGTGCGATGGCTCTTCGGAATATTAGAACAATATTGGGTTCTCAAACAGATGAACGGAGATTAAGTAAAGATCTCGTAATCTTAAGGAAGAAGGGCTTGGTTACGCTTTCAGGTACGGGTCGAGGTGCACTTTGGAAACCAATCTAGCACTTGATACTGGTTCATTCTATCGCATCTGGGTTGATTC
>JAPYNK010000089.1 GCA_028285825.1 Arenicellales bacterium
GCATCATTCTGAACATATGCCTCCAATCCCTGATCTTGTACACATGGCAAAAAAGCGGATGCTGTTCAATACCGAATGAATGCCGCAAAATTATCGGGGCTCCGGTTATTGAAAAGCCTTTACGTTTACGTTAACGTAAGGATTATTCAGTAGCGAATCGACAACGCCGAGTTAAGCCATGTATCCTGATTCATTCAATTTTCATCTTGGTGAGGATATTGACCTGCTCAGAGACACTGTATGGAGTTTTGCCGAACAGGAAATACTGCCGATAGCAGATCAAATCGACCGATCCAACGAATTCCCTTCCAGGCTCTGGCAAAAGTTTGGGGAATTGGGGCTTCTAGGAATTACCGCACCTCAGGAATTCGGTGGCTCGGGTATGGGTTATCTTGCCCATGTCGTTGCCATGGAAGAAATCAGCCGAGCATCAGCATCCGCAGGCCTCAGCTATGGTGCTCATTCAAACTTGTGCGTCAATCAGATTCGACGCAATGGCACTCCCGAGCAAATCCGGAAATACCTGCCCAAACTCATCTCCGGTGAGCATGTTGGGGCATTGGCAATGTCAGAACATGGATCCGGTTCCGATATCGTCGGCTTGAAAATGAATGCCCGGAAAAAGGGCGATTTCTATGTGCTCAACGGCACTAAAATGTGGATTACCAATGGCCCCGATGCAGATATCGTCGTGATATACGCAAAAACCGACAAGGATGCTGGACCCAAAGGCATTTCGACATTTATCGTTGAGAGAGAGTTCGGTTTTCGCTCCGGGATTAAACTCGACAAGCTCGGCATGCGGGGATCCAATACCGGAGAGCTGATTTTTGAAAATGTCGAAGTCCCCTGCGAAAACCTGCTAGGCAGGGAAAATCATGGGGTTGGCGTATTGATGAGCGGACTTGACTATGAACGAGCCGTTTTGTCAGGAGGACCGCTTGGCATAATGCGAAGATGCATGGATATTGTCGTTCCCTACGTCCATGAGCGCAGGCAGTTTGGTCAACCCATCGGTACCTTCCAGCTAATGCAGGGCAAGCTGGCAGACATGTATTCCACCATGAATGCATGCCGGGCCTACGGTTATGCAGTAGCCAATGCCTGTGATCATGAGGGTGCTACACGAAAGGATGCGGCAGGTGCAATTCTGTATTGTGCCGAAAAGGCAACCTGGATGGCTCTTGAGGCCATTCAGGCTCTCGGCGGCAACGGCTATATTAATGATTATCCAGCTGGTCGACTGCTAAGGGATGCCAAGCTTTATGAAATCGGTGCGGGAACTTCCGAGGTCCGCCGCATGCTTATCGGACGGGAAATCTTCGAGGAAAGCACATGAATGCAAATTCCGATCCTGTGGTCATTGTCTCCGCAACACGCACGCCCATGGGGAGCTTTCAGGGATGCTTTGCCACTCTCAGTGCCAGCGAGCTTGGCGCTGTTGCCATTGGCTCGTTACTTGAACGAACCGGTCTTGCCAATGACACGATCGAAGAAGTCATCATGGGTAATGTATTGATGGCTGGACAGGGTCAGGCCCCTGCCCGACAGGCCGCGCTTGGCGGGAGATTGGCTCTTTCCACAAACTGCACAACCATCAACAAGATGTGCGGCTCGGGCATGAAGGCCGTTATGCTGGCACGCGATCTCCTGGTCGCGAAAACCAACCGCATCATGATTGCCGGAGGTATGGAAAGCATGAGTAATGCACCCTATCTGCTTCCTAAAGCCCGCTCGGGACATCGAATGGGACATGGACAGGCCATTGATTCCATGTTTCGTGACGGACTTGAAGATGCCTACCAGAAAGGCCAGTTGATGGGTAGTTTTGCAGAGCTCTGCGCTGAAAAATACAATTTCACGCGCGAAGATCAGGATGAATTTGCAATTCGCTCTCTGGAGCGTGCACGTTCTGCCAGTGACTCCGGAGACTTTGATCGGGAGATTGCTCCCGTGACCGTGCGTACCCGGCATGATGAAATTACCTTGAACAAGGATGAGCAGCCATTCAGTGCAAGCATTGAAAAAGTCCCGCACCTGAAGCCGGCGTTTCGCGAAAATGGCACGGTTACCCCGGCCAATGCGAGTTCGATCTCTGATGGAGCATCAGCTCTGCTGTTGATGCTCGAATCAACGGCGGTCGAGGAGAACCTTGCCCCTCTCGCCAGAATCGCGGGTCATGCCACTCATGCACACGAACCCTCCTGGTTCACCACAGCCCCCACCGACGCAATCAGGAAGGTTTTAAGGCAGGCGGGATGGACTGTCGATGATGTGGATCTGTATGAAGTCAATGAGGCGTTTGCCGTAGTCACCATGTCGGCAATGGAGGATCTTGACATATCGCCCGACAAAATGAATGTCCGCGGCGGAGCCTGTGCCTTGGGTCACCCGATTGGTGCATCCGGTGCACGCATACTGACGACCCTGATTTCCGCCATGCATGACCGCTCCTGCAAGACAGGTGTGGCATCGCTATGCATTGGGGGTGGCGAAGCAACAGCCATGGCTCTCGAGACCTGCTAGCCCAGTCATGACCATTCTGAAAAGCAGCCTGCAAACCGATACACGGGAATATCGAAGGAATGCCGAGGTCATGCAGGCCAAGGTCAATGATTTCCATGACCACCTGACCAGCATTCTGCAAGGCGGCAGCGAATCGGCACGGAAAAAGCATACTGAGCGAGGCAAATTGCTGGTTCGCGATCGCATCAATGCCTTGATCGATCGCGGGACGGGTTTTCTGGAACTGTCGCAGTTTGCCGGCTGGGACATGTATGGCGGTGAAGTGGTCGCCGGCGGAATTATTACTGGCATTGGTCGAGTCTCGGGGGTCGAATGCATAATCGTGGCCAATGATGCAACAGTCAAAGGCGGTACCTATTTTCCGGTCACGGTCAAGAAACACTTGAGAGCACAGGAGGTTGCCCTGCAAAACCGCTTGCCCTGCATCTATCTGGTCGATTCGGGCGGTGCCTTCCTGCCATTGCAGGATGAGGTATTTCCCGACCGCGACCACTTCGGAAGAATTTTCTACAATCAGGCAAATTTGTCTGCAGCCGGCATACCTCAAGTCGCCGTCACCATGGGCAGTTGCACAGCCGGTGGCGCCTACATACCTGCCATGTGCGACGAAAGCATAATAGTGCGCGATCAAGGCACGATCTTCCTGGGTGGTCCCCCACTGGTCAAGGCTGCAACCGGCGAGGAGGTTACTGCCGAGGAACTCGGCGGAGCGCAGGTCCATGGCGCGGTTTCAGGTGTGGTTGATCATGTTGCGGAAAATGACCGGCATGCTCTCAAAATCGTCCGTTCCGTGATTGTCAGCCTGAATTGGAAAAAATCATTTGACCTGTCTGTTGAAAGGCCTGTGGAGCCAGTATACCCTGCTGACGAACTGCTCGGCATCGTGCCTGAAGACTCTCGCAAGCCTTTCGACATAAGAGAGGTCATCGCACGTATCGTCGATGCAAGCCACTTTGAAGAATTCAAGGAAAACTATGGTTCCACCCTGACTTGCGGTTTTGCCCATCTGCTTGGATACCCGGTCGGAATTATTGCCAATAATGGCATCCTGTTCTCGGAATCCGCACTCAAGGGCGCCCACTTTATCGAACTCTGCTGCCAGAGAAAAATCCCCCTGGTCTTTCTGCAAAATATCACCGGATTCATGGTGGGGAAAAAATATGAATCCCGTGGAATTGCCAAGGATGGCGCAAAGATGGTTACCGCAGTGTCTTGTGCCCGCGTGCCAAAATTCACCATCGTGATCGGCGGCAGTTTTGGTGCTGGAAACTATGCCATGTGCGGACGGGCATTTGGCGCACGCTTCCTGTGGATGTGGCCCAATGCACGAATATCGGTGATGGGTGGAGAACAGGCATCCAATGTGCTGGCACAGATACGACTGGATATGAAGCAGTCAAGGGGAGAATCCTGGCCCGAGAAGGAACAGGAAGAATTCAAGAAGCCAATCCGGGAACAGTATGAAACCCAAGGTCATCCCTACTATGCAAGCGCAAGATTATGGGACGATGGAATCATTGATCCCCGCGATACCCGCAAGGTACTTGGTTTGGGTATTTCAGCTTCACTGAATGCGCCAATCCCCGACACATGCTTCGGAATCTTCAGGATGTAGGGTGAGTCGTGTTTAACCGGATTCTCATTGCAAACCGTGGCGAAATCGCATGTCGCATTGCGCGAACCGCCAGCCGGCTCGGGGTCGATACCGTAGCCGTCTGCTCGGATCCAGACCGCGGCGCACCCTTCACTGAAGCATGCGATATCACCATTGAGATAGGAGGAGCCACACCGTCAGAAAGCTATCTCGATATGGACAGGATTCTAAATGCAGCCAAACAATCCGGTGCCGAAGCAATTCATCCGGGCTACGGATTTTTGTCGGAAAACGCAGAATTTGCAGAACGGTGCACAGCTGCTGGACTGGTCTTTATTGGGCCAGGACCCAAAGCAATTCGGATTATGGGCTTGAAGGACAGCGCACGGAATGCTGCAATCAACTCGGGTGTACCGGTATTGCCCGGATATGACGGCGAAGATCAAAGCCTGAATACGCTGTCAAACCGGGCTGAGAAAACCGGGTATCCAGTCTTGATCAAGGCTACAGCGGGTGGCGGGGGAAAAGGCATGCGAGTGGTAACTGCTCCTCAGGATTTTTCTTCTTCCCTGGAATCAGTAAGGCGTGAAAGCATCTCGGCATTCGGCAATGACCGCGTTCTCATCGAAAAATACTTTCCATCATCCCGTCACATTGAAATCCAGGTATTTGCTGATAGCCATGGAAATGCCGTGCATTTATTCGAGCGTGACTGTTCAATGCAGAGACGCTATCAGAAAGTCATCGAGGAATCACCTGCAGCCAATCTGACAGACAAGCTACGCAGGAAAATGACCATGGCAGCGGTTGATTGCGCAAAGTCGATCGACTATGTTGGTGCTGGGACTATCGAGTTTCTGGTCGACTCGAGTGAATTTTACTTTCTCGAGATGAATACACGACTGCAGGTCGAGCATCCGGTCACCGAAAAAATCACCGGCCAGGATCTGGTCGAATGGCAACTAAGGGTAGCATCTGGAGAACCGCTTCCCTGCAAACAGGAGGATATCAGGCAAAACGGCCATGCCATCGAAGTCAGAGTCTATGCGGAAAATCCAGACCGGGGCTTCCTGCCAGCAACCGGGACTATTCTGGATATCTCCAGTCCCGATTGCAATTTTGGCGATCTGGAAACAGCTACCCGCATTGATGCTGGCGTTGTAACAGGCAGCCAGATTTCTGCCTATTATGACCCCATGATTTCCAAGGCAATCATCTGGAGCGAAGACCGGGAGAAAGCCAGAGAGCGAATGCTCACCCTGCTGCGACATTATCGGATTCTGGGCGTTCCAACCAACATCAGCTTTCTGCAAGCGATTCTTGAGCAGCCTGAATTTATTGAATCAGACTACGATACCCAGTATCTCACCCAAAATCTTGAGCAGGTTTTGTCGGATATCCCGACCAATGACAAAATCCCTCATTACGCTTGTGCCTGGCTGTTTTTCCAAGACCTGAATGCGCAGCGAGACAGGCAGTCCAGACAAGACGACAGATATTCGCCCTGGTTAACCCAGAATCCCCTACGCACTGAATCAACTCGCAAATACAGCTTCGAATACGCGCTCAATGCAAAACGTCAAATACTGCACTTCAAGAATAATCTTGGCCGGCTTGAATTCGATGATGGAATCAAGTTGAATGCCGAAATCCGGGATCATCATGAAATGTCGGTAACGATGCGTAATTACCGGGCCATAGTCAATGTCGTTCACACCGAGAATACGGTTTTTCTGCATATTGATGGCCAGCACCATCGCGTTGATCTCGCGGATATTGATCATGCAAACCGTGATCGACTTGGTGCATCCGGCACGATATTCTCTCCGATGCCGGGCAGGGTGGTCGAAGTTCAAGTGAAGCCCGGTCAATCCGTAAACAGGGGTGATCGCCTACTCTGCATTGAGGCCATGAAGATGGAACATGATATCCTGGCCCCGAGTAGCGGTACATTGAAGTCAATACACTGCAAATCCGGGGATTCGGTGACCGAAAATACCCTGCTTGCAATAATCGAATCCCCATGATTCCCGAGTCAGTCAAAATTGTCGAGGTCGGCCCTCGTGATGGGCTGCAGAACGAATCCAGGATTCTTCCGGTTGCAGAGCGCATCCGACTGATTGAAAACCTGGCTGAGGCTGGATTGAAGCAAATCGAGGCAGGCAGTTTTGTCCGACCCGACCTTCTTCCTCAAATGTCGGATACCGACCAGGTGCTTGCCGGGCTGAATCTGGATTCGGGCATTGGATACCCAGTATTGGTTCCAAACATGCGTGGCCTTGACAATGCGCTGGCTGCCGGAGCCAGGGAAATTGCCGTATTTGCCGCCGCCTCTGAAACATTCAGCCAGAAAAACATCAATTGCGGCATCAATGAGAGTATCAGGCGTTTTGCCGAAGTAACCAAACCGGCCATTGATCAGGGGCTCTCGGTGCGGGGGTATATTTCCTGTGTGCTCGGCTGTCCTTATGAAGGATTCATATCACCCGAACAGGTTGCAGCTGTTGCGAGGTACCTGGAGGATATTGGGTGCTATGAAATTTCTCTGGGAGATACCATAGGAATCGGTACTCCAATTGCCACCGGAAAGTTGATTGATTCCATCACTTCTCACATTCCGGTCGACAGGCTCGCCGTGCATTTTCATGATACATATGGGCAAGCACTGGCCAATATACTGACCGCCCTTCAAGCAGGAATCAGTGTTGTTGATTCCTCTGTGGCCGGACTTGGGGGCTGTCCCTATGCCCGTGGAGCAAGCGGCAATGTGGCTACGGAAGACGTGGTTTTCATGCTTGACGGGATGGGCATTCATCATGGCGTCGACCTTGTCATGCTGATCGCCACCGGTCAATCCATCTGTACGGTACTTGATCGTCCGGTCATGTCCAAGGTGAATGTGGCCAGATCGCCTGTATATTTCGAGGTGTAACATGAAACAGGTATTGGGTTTTGATGTATATGGGACTCTGATTGACACGCATGGCGTGATTACCCTGCTTAGGACAATGATTGGAGAATCTGCGGCTCGTTTTTCAGTTGCCTGGCGCGAAAAACAGCTGGAATACACATTCCGGCGTGGTCTCATGGAACCAAGCCTTCGCCCAAAACCTATCGGTATTTCATGGAATTCACTGGAAGTACTTCAGACAATGCCTGGCTTGTATCCAGCAATGGGTTTGACGTTATTGGTGCTTCAGCCATGAACATGCATACGCTTTGGGTATGCCGAAACAAGCAGATTGTGCTTGACCCATGGGAATTCAAACCAACTGCCACGATCAATTCCCTGGACAGGATTGTCGAGTTCATTGAACCGAATCGTGATTGATGATGTTTACGCCCGAGTTTGTCAATAATGGTGACAAGGACAATCTACCGGGATACCTTGGGATCGTTGCCGTCGAAATCGGAAAGGAATATGCCATTCTTGAAATGCCTCTCAGACCGTCTCATCTGAATATTCTGCGATCTGTCCATGGGGGAAGCATTGTCTCTCTGGCAGACACAACTGCAGGGTATGCAACCTATGCAAACCTTCCAGAAAAAGCCGAGGGATTTACCACGCTGGAACTCAAATGCAATTTTATACGGGGGGTTGGAAAGGGCACGCTTCAATGCCGTGCCGATTGCATTCACAAGGGAAACAAGACTCAAGTGTGGGACGCAACCGTGATTGAAAAGAGCACCGGCAAAAAGATTGCCGAGTTTCGCTGTACTCAGTTTATTCTCTATCCAAGGAAAAATGAAGAAACGGAAGATGGCTGAACGCAAGCACTTGCACACCCGTTCCATTCAGTGCCATGGATATGAGAGAGATGACGGTTTGTGGGATATTGAAGCCACTTTGACTGATCACAAAACCTACAGCATCTTCAATCATGAACGGGGAGAAATTAAACCCGGCAATGCCATTCACAAAATGACGATATGCCTGACTCTCGATCTGGATATGGTCATCCATGATGTCCGTGTGGAGATGCCTTCTACCCCTTTCTCGCTTTGCAAAAGTGCCAGCGATGCAATGAACAGACTCGTGGGACTTAAAATTGAAGGCGGCTGGATGCGTAAAGCCCGAGAACTGATTGCCCGCACCGAAAGCTGCACTCATGTCATGGAATTGCTGGGACCAGTATCAACCAGTGCCTATCAGACCATGCATTGGGCAATTGAAGAACGAGAGAGGGAGCAATCCAACCGGGGTACTCCAGTGATTATTGATCAATGCAAATCCCTGGCAAAAGACAGTGCCATCGTCAAAGTCATGTGGCCGGAGTTCCATGATACTAATGGATAGTATGCCTGATGAATACTCACTATTCGTTCCCTTGCTAAGATTGAATTGGTTACGAAAGCCTGTCATTCATGCTGACGAGAATCTTGGTCACATGCCCTCGATATTGATCGCCTTCGACTGTTCGCTCACCGTCGAGGGAGCAAATAAAGATTCATGCCCGTACCCCGGACATCCTTAAGACACCCAATTCAAGACAATGCTGACCGAAATTCTTCGATATAACGTTGATCCGCGTTTTGATGAAACTCCCAGCATTGGACTCATTGTTCTGGCGACTGACTATACCATTGAGGACGAATTCCGCTTTATCCTTGGGAAATTCCCTTCTGTTCGTCTGCACCACAGTCGTATAGCCAACACCGACTCGATCACACCTGAAAGTCTGGCCGACATGGCGAATAGAATCACGGATTGTGCTTCTATTCTGACCCCCGGCAGTGAGATTGACGTGATTGCCTATGGGTGCACATCTGCGACCATGACCATGAGTGAAGAGAAGGTATTTCAGCTCATCAGAAATGCCAAACCCAGATCTATAGTCACGACTCCTGTTACTTCCGCCTATGCAGCCTTTCGAGCATATGGTGCAAAACGCATAGGATTAATTACCCCTTATATTGAAGAAGTCAACAAGACCGTTGTCAGCCACATTCAACGAGCTGGATTTGACGTTCCCTTGCTCGGCACATTTGAACAGGAAAGAGATTCAGTAGTCTCTCGCATATCTCAAGCGTCCATTGAAAATGCTGTTTGGGAAATAACGCGGTCAAATGATGTAGATACGGTGTTCGTCTCTTGCACTTCAATCAGGATGGTGGAATTTTGTGAGCAGCTTGAGAAGGATATGGGGATCCCAATCACATCTTCCAATCATGCAATGGCATGGCATACCTTGAGACTGGCTGGACTTACGACAAAACCAGAAGGTCTGGGGTCCCTCTACAGCGAGCTACTTGATTCCGGAGAACCGGAAAACTTCCGGCATACACGATTCCTTGAGTGAAGAAAGCATCCGTAAACAGTTACAAGGCTATCCAGTTACACTCAATTCATCCAGTGCTTGAAATCACAAACACTTCATGAGAGTGGGGTGGCAAAGAGTATGGATAAACCGTTATCTGCTGTAACACCTA
>JAPYNK010000009.1 GCA_028285825.1 Arenicellales bacterium
GCACCGCAATCCGGACTTTCGGCGTGGCGAAAAATGAAGAGGATCTCAAGAGACTCTGGTCCGAGTCTCTTGAAAAGGGCGATGTCCCCGGCCCCTTCTGGGCACTGATGAGTCATCCCTGTCTGACCAGCTCGCTACTGATCCAGGCATTCGGCGAGGTGCACATGCTGTCTCATTTGAACGGTGCAACCAACCATGCCAAGTCAAAAAGCCTGCAAAATGTACAGAATGCACTGGCCAAGACGAAAAGAAAATTGATTCTCCAGTCAGAGAGACGCCAGTCGATGATCAATGCGCATGCAAAGAAAGTCGGGGAGCTCGAGCAGAAGCTCAGGATTGCCGAGCGAAACAGCCAGTCAAATGAAGCGATGGGCAAGCGGTTGCGTGAATTTGAGCGGGGTGATCTCTATAACACCCTGAGACATGAGAATGCAAGGCTCAGGGCTGAATTGGACAGGGCCGAGCAAGTAAGAGACGATTGCACCAGCCGCCTTGACGGTCTCAACCAGGAATTGACGGCACTCAGACTGGATTATGCAAAAGCCCTTGAACAGATTGGAGTACTGAACAGGCAGTCTGCTCGTCACGATGAAAATGGCGACCGCTCAGTCAATAATCCGGGGTCTTCCGGGGCCTTGGAACATGAGCACCTTGACCTGTTCGGTCAAAGTGTTGCCTACGTTGGAGGGAGGCCTGCAACGATCAGCAACTTTCGTGGTCTGGTCGAGAACTGCAACGGCAGCCTGATTCACCATGATGGTGGAATCCAGGACAATATGAAGTCTCTGGCCGGGGTCCTGAATCGCGCCGACATCGTGCTCTGTCCGGTTGAGTGTGTCAGTCATGGTGCCTGCAACAAGGCCAAATCATATTGCAAGCGAACAGCAAAGCCGTTTGTACCGCTTCGAACCACCGGTGTCTCATCGCTATTGAGCGGTCTCAAGCAAGCCGTTGAATTCGACTACAGGCCGGGCTGGAATTGATTTCCATACGACTTGAGCGGCGGATATTCCCCGTACCCTTCTGACAGGGCGATTCAGGATTAATACCGGAGTGTTCAGACTCCCGAACAGTGTCAGGGAATGCTACTCTCTGTGTCGATCACATCGATTGGGGTTCTTGCAGATACCGAAAAGTGTCAGGGAATGATCCTGCATTTCGAATTCGTATTGATCCGCAATCTGTTTTTGCAGCATCTCGATTTTCTCGTCCATGAATTCGATGATTTTTCCACATTTTAGGCACACCATGTGATCATGGTGTTCGTTATCGTTCAATTCATATATTGCCTTGTTTCCTTCAAACTGGTGGCGAATCACCAGGCCCGCATCGACAAATTGCGATAACACCCGGTAAATGGTTGCAAGACCAACGGTCTGATTTTCCTTTCTGAGTTCATCGTATACGTCTTCCGCAGACAAATGACGGACATTCCTGTCTTCAAGAATCTTCAGGATTTTCAGGCGAGGAAGTGTTGACTTGAGCCCGGCGTTATTCAGGTCCTCGCTGAGGCTGTCCATTTCGATGACTTTATCTTGACTCATCAGGATGAATTGCCTGGCTGCGGCAGATTTTCGGCGCTGACGCCTTCGAGGGTCTCGTATTTCCGGGTTACTTCCTTTAGTGGAGAGCGTGACATCGCATCAAACAGGCATTGCCTGGCATCGCCAAGGCAAATTCCGCAACCAGAGCCTACACCGAGACTTCTGCGCAAACAGGACATGGAAGAAACATGGCCGCGCTCGACCGCGTCTTCGATCTCCTGATGGCTAACTGAATTACAGATGCAAATGTACATTCTGAAGGTTACGATGAAAACATGAGAAAAGTATAATGAGAATTATTCCATATGTAAAGCAATAGTCTTGTCCATTATCGAATGAGCCTGGGGGTGGATCATTCCATTATTTATGAATTGGAAAACACCTGGCGATTTCTGCCCTCATCGACAACCAAAGTAAAAACATGTGGAGCCAGTGGTGTCGGTCCTCCGTCTCACATTGAGATTCATACTGTCAATGAAGTGGGGCCGGCAGTTCAAGGGACTTGCTCTTAACACGTCACAGATTTTATGCTTGACGTAACGCAGATAAGCAAAATAATATTCTGCCTTGGAATTCAGCATGTCCGGGGAAATAAAGCTTTGCAATCATCAGCTTCTCGAACAAGAAAACCGAAGCATTCCATGCCGGGCATCGAATTGTGGCGTTCTCTGGTTTTGCTCGGACTGCATCCCGCAAGCTAGACCAGCTTGATGCAGCCACCGCCCTCGCTGACCGGGCACGCCCCGGGAACCGTCTGGAAGCACTCAAAGGATGAAGAAAAGTGCCAGTGGAGCATTCGCATCAGCAACCAATGGCGAATCTGTTTCAAGTGGGATAAGGATGGCACCGCCCCGACTGATGCTGAAATAGTGGGTCCTCAGCTGTAAGTCCGCAAATTCCTGCTTCATCTGTGTGCATTTTGAAGCGCGAACTGGTATAGCCAGTCTCTCCATCATGCTGCAATTCTCGCCGGCAAATGCAAGTCATGCGATAGAGAATCAATCAAATGGATTCCTTTTGATATCAGTGAGTCATGTATTTCCTTATAGAAAGATGATGAGTATCGAACCGTCACCATCTGCTCTGCACGCATCCGCTTAGCTCGGGCGACAACGCCCCAGGCATTGGCATAGTCCGGGCAACCCGATACAAGAGCGGTTTCCCATAAATCGACAACGGCCTGGCCCAGGTTGAGATACTGGACCTCCAGACTCAACCCTCTTCAGTCGCAGACATCTGCGACTGCTCGTAATTGGCAAGGCCGACTCGATCAATCAGGTCCAACTGTGTTTCGAGCCAGTCTATATGCTCTTCTTCGGCTTCAAGAATCGACTCAAACAACTCCCGGGATACATAATCCCCGGCACCCTCGGAATCTCGGATCGCATCCTTCAGATCAGGGTGAGCCTTCATCTCCATCTTTAGATCACACTCCAGTATCTCTCTGGTATTTTGACCAATCATGAGTTTTCCCAAATCCTGCAGGTTGGGTAGCCCCTCCAGAAACAGGATTCTCTCGATCAGTTGGTC
>JAPYNK010000090.1 GCA_028285825.1 Arenicellales bacterium
TCTTTGGTAAACTCGGTTGCCATGGATACATCCAGTTCAGCATTGAAGCCGGCAATTCCCATGCTGGCAGAAATCCCTAGACTCTTGACCTTTTGCAGGTTTTTCGGTCTTGCCTGGATTTCAGTCATGCCGTTACGTCTGTTTACCGAATCTTCTTCGGGATTGCGCAATTTGCAGCTTATTGATCAATCTGACTGGATTGTCATACGAGGCATTCGCATACCTGACGTAAAATATCAGTTATCCTATGGTCGATAGGATATTCATGCTGGTCGTTTAACATTCTAATTATGCATTCCTGGTCTATAGGGGAAGATCTCCACGCTCATTTCTTTTGATCGGCCCCGCACCGCCTTGAAGCAGCATTTCGGCAATTCGAATCGAGCCTTCTTCTGCCGCAAGATCAAGTGGGGTGTCGCCATCAAAGCTGCAAATATTAAGATCAGCTCCTGATTCAATCAAGAAGGCAACCGAATTCACCGCATGCTCCCTTACCGCCCAGTGAATCGGAGTTTCTCCACTCTCATCGCAGATATTTATTTCGATGCGTGCATTAATCAATAATTCAATCAAATCCGGGGCATTATTTTTCGCTACCCAATGTAGCATAGTCTCACCATACTCCTCACCATGCACATCTACATTCAGGGTAGCACCACCATCCAGCAATAATTTAATCGTTTCCCCGGCATTCCCTTTGACTGCATAAAACATGGGCGTTATACCATTGTGATCATGAAGTTCGGGATCTATATTCAATTTCAAGAAAGCCTTGATTAATTCAACGGCATTTGCCTCTGCTGCCGTATGGAATATGGTTCCTTGGGGCATATACCCGATATCACTATTCACCTCCAATAATGTCCGAATACAAAACCATTGCAAATCAACTTTATAGGAATGTTTTTCTACAATCGCTTTCATCAACCGCTCAACAGTCTCAACCATGTGATCAAGATCATCATGATCAAGCCCGAATTCGCAATAGCGACTCCATGCCTCTGTGATATCCGCTAAAGCTAAATCGAGTGGGGTGTCAGTATTATTGTTTTTTGCGGCTGGATTCGCCCCGGCATTTAGTAGCGAACTTATCGCATCCTGTACGCTGGAGGCAGCCGCCTTGTGTAGGGGCGTATTGCCATTTTGATCCGCAACATTTGGGTCAACTCCTGCTTTAAGCAAACTAGAAATACATCCATTGGCACCATCCAATTCACTCTGATCAGAAACATCGCTAGGCCAATCTCTCCATTGTCGACTGTTATCAATTGCGTTTTCCAATGCATCAAAGAGTATCGATAAACCGTCATCTCCAGAAATAGTTGGATCAGCACCTGCTTCCAACAATACTTCGGCAATCGTCGCCGAATTAGCTCCAACTGCAAAATGAAGTGGAGTGTGACCATAATCATTCCTGGTGTTCGGTTTAGCCCCCATTTCCAATAAGATGTCAATCACTTCAAATGTATCTTCATCATTGTCATCCAAATGTGCTGCCATATGAAGAGGGGTCGTTCCAAAATTATCACGAGCGTTTGGGAATGCATTATTCCTGAGTAAGACTTTTATGGTTTCAGTTTGATATCCTTTTACCGCAAGATGAAGTGGAGAATCTCCATTATCATCGCGAATATTCGGGTTTATACCCGTTTCAAGTAGTGCCTCAATTTGCTCGTACCTGTTTTCATCAGCCACCCTATGAAGCAGTGTTCGTCCAAAATTATCTCGTTCAATCATTCTTGATTCATTCGGACAGGAATAAAGGTGGATATCTTCGCCCTGATGTCAGCCTCGACCAATCAACCGCACAAACCTTCCATTAGCCTGCGTAAAAAATAACGCCGGAGAACAGCAACTCCCGGTCACCGAAAAGTAGGTGAAGCTGTATGGTAAAGCAGGAGCGGATACGAAAAACCACCATCTATCGGTACTCATTTCGACCAATGGTGGTCGCGACCAATGCTTGATAATGAATCAGCAAGGCTAATGCTAGAGAGATTCCATGCAAACAAGTCTCATGGCTTTGGATTATTCTTCGTCTCCAGAACCTTCACATTGCTTGAATCACGCGGTTTTTGGGATCAAGATCCTTGAAACTTCGATACTTGATTCTGCTCACCATCAACATGGACATCAGAAAAGCAATCAATGCACTGAATCCGACCAACTCCGATCCGGCAAATCCAGCATCATGAAAATTCCAGACCCAGAAGGCAACAAAAGCCGCAGCAGGCGGACATGCCAGTCCAAAGAAATACCGATTCTCCTTGGAAGTTATAACATTGAAGCGAGCCAGACGAAGCGCAGTTGCAGCCGTAAACGCAAAGCTGATCAACCACCCTGCCTTGCCAAGATACTGCAAAGACCAGAAATAGATCAACATTCCCGGCGCCACCCCAAAGGAAATCACATCAACCAGACTGTCATACTCCTTGCCGAAATCACTCGTAGTATTCGTCCAACGGGCAACACGACCATCAAAACCGTCCATGATCATCGCAATCAAAATGCCAACAGATGCCTGAGGATAATGACCCAGGGTAGCCTGGATAATGGCATAAAAGCCAAAAAACAACCCAATCGTCGTAAACAGGCTAGGCAGGAAGTAAATTCCTTTTCGAGGTCCGGAAACCCTTGAATTAGACATTAAACTTTAAATCAGCCAGATAGGCCAATCATTTTGCTGGTAAAAAGCCAATTATATCACTCCCAGAATGGACTTTTTGCCCAAGTTTGACCTTGATATTACTTGTTTTCGGGATATACAAATCAACTCTTGAACCAAAACGGATGAACCCGTAACGCTGTCCCGTTCCAACCGGATCCCCTGGCTTGATATGACAAATAATCCTTCTCGCGACCAATCCGGCAATCTGCACGCAAAACACGTCATGGTCATCATTGGTTCTGATCTGGATAGCATTCCGTTCATTCTCCCGCGACGACTTGTCAAGAGCGGCATTCACATATCGCCCAGGATGGTACCAACGATTTACTACCTGGCCTTCAACCGGAATCAAGTTCGAGTGAACAGAGAAAATGTTCATGAAAACACTGATCATGAATACCGAATCTCCATTCTGATAGGGATTGTCAGTCTCGCAAATTGACACGACCTTGCCGCTGGCCGGAGAGACGATCGCTCCTTCGTCGCTCGTGATTATTCGGCGCGGATCCCTGAAAAACTGAACGAAAAAGAGTAACAACAACCAGGCTGGAAAGGACGCAAGACCGGAAAAGTAAGTCACGATTAGGCTTGCAATCAGCACAAGGATGATATGAACCCATCCTTCCCTTGCAATAATCGGATAGCTTCGCTGATACATCATGTTTGCTTGATCGTCAGCGAAACATGCAAAACCCGCACAGGTCGCGGGCTGTAAAATGGGGAGAATTCCGAAAAATCCTCAAGTCATTCGAAATATCAGTTTATTGACTTGTCGATGACCTTGTTATCCGATATCCAGGACATCATGGAGCGTAACTTTTCACCCACTTCTTCGATGGGGTGCTGTCTCCCCTTACTACGCAACTCGGGAAATCGCTTTCCGCCTTGCGCATTCTCATCCATCCATTCTCGAGCAAACTCACCAGACTGGATTTCAGTTAGAATTTTCTTCATTTCTGCCTTGGTTTGCTCGTCAACAATCCGTGGACCACGTGTGAGGTCGCCGAATTCTGCCGTATTCGAGATCGAATAACGCATATCGGCAATACCGCCCTCATACATGAGATCAACAATCAGCTTGAGTTCATGCAAGCATTCAAAATACGCCATTTCCGGCGCGTATCCCGCTTCAACCAGAGTCTCGAACCCTGCCTGAACCAATGAGGTTGCACCGCCGCAGAGAACCGCCTGTTCTCCAAACAGATCCGTTTCCGTCTCTTCCTTGAATGTGGTTTCTATAATCCCTGCCCGACCACCTCCAATAGCTGATGCATACGCAAGAGCCGTGCTGTGAGCACTGCCAGTTGCATCCTGCTGGATGGCAATCAGACAAGGAACACCCGCACCTTTTTCAAAGGTTGATCTAACCAGGTGTCCCGGACCTTTGGGAGCAATCATGATGACATCAAGATCTTCCCGTGGACGGATGTATTCAAAATGTATGTTGAACCCATGCGCAAATGCCAGCGTTGCACCTTGCCTGATCGAATTCTCGATATCGGAATATATTGCACCCATCAACTCATCGGGACACAGCATCATGATGACCTCGGCTTCAGATACAGCCTGCTTGATCTCTGCTGCTGTCAATCCCGCCTGCTCTGCCTTGGTCCAGGAGGAAGATCCCTCGCGAAGGCCAACTACGACATCGGCACCATTGTCCTTGAGATTGTTCGCATGTGCATGACCCTGTGAACCGTATCCAATAATGACAATGCGTTTTCCCAGAATATTGCTGAGGTCCGCATCGATGTCATAAAAAACTTTCATTTTGCAATTTCCCGTAATTGTTGTTTCAGAATAGAGCCTGTCGTTAGGCTTTGTTGATATTTTTTCTGTTGAGTGAAAAACCGCTGGTCCGCTAAATCAGGATGAATTTAGACATCGGGCGCTTCAAACGCGCAGCGTTTGCTTGCCTCGGCCAATTCCCAAAATGCCGGAGCGGACAACCTCAATCAGTTCAACATCATTCAATGCCAGCAAGAACGCATCGGCTTTATCCGAATGCCCCGTCATTTCAATAGTATAGGTTGCATCCGTCACATCAATAATACGACCCCGAAAAATACTGACAAGACGCTGCATGTCATTTCTCTGATCAGCAGTGTTCGCCTCGACCTTGACCAGCATCAATTCCCTGCCCAGATATCGGCCATCAGACAAGGAACGCAGTTTGACGACATCAACCAGCTTGTTGAGCTGTTTGGTTATCTGCTCAATAATGGCATCCGATCCCGTGGTAACAATTGTCATTCGGGCAAGAGAAGGGTCTTCTGTCGGAGCCACTGTCAGCGATTCGATGTTATAACCCCGGGCCGTAAATAAACCGGCAACCCGGGCAAGTGCTCCGGGCTCGTGCTCGAGAAGCAACGAAATGACTCGCTTCATCAGGCCAGCTCCCGGTTTTCAACTTCATTCCTGGAAGGCTTGAGTTGTATTTCATTATGACCCTTGCCTGCCGCAATCATGGGATAGACGTTCTCCTCGGGATCGGTAATGACATCAATGAAAACCAACCGGCCCCTCATGCTGATTGCTTCCTGAATCGCCCCTTCTACATCTTCCGGCTTGTCAACCCGAATGCCGACATGACCATAGCTCTCTGACAGTTTTACAAAATCCGGCAACGCATCCATGTATGAATGTGAATATCTTCGATCATAAAAGAATTCCTGCCACTGCCGCACCATACCCATGTATTGATTATTCAGATTGACAACCTTGATCGGCAAATTGTACTGAAGGCAGGTTGACAACTCCTGCAAACACATCTGTATACTGGCATCGCCAGTTACACAGACAACCAGATCATCGGGAAATCCAAGCTGGACGCCCATCGCTGCCGGCAACCCAAAACCCATGGTCCCAAGACCGCCTGAGTTTATCCAGCGTCTTGGCCTTTCAAACTGATAGTACTGAGCTGCCCACATCTGATGCTGTCCAACATCTGAAGTAACATAAGCGTCTCCCTTGGTGACTTCAAACAGCTTTTGAATGACATACTGCGGCTTGATTACCGTATCGCTCATGTCGTATTGAAATGAATCCACCGCTTTCCAGCTCTTGATTGTTTCCCACCAAGTATCAACCGCTGGCCGGTCTATTGAATCGATTCGTCCTTCCAGCAACTGAATCATATCCTCCAGAACAGACTTGCAGTCCCCCACGATTGGAACTTCAACAGCAACATTCTTGCCAATTGAGGAAGGATCGATATCAATATGGATGACTCGTGCATTTGGCGAAAACTTGTCGAGATCGCCCGTTACCCTGTCATCAAATCGGGCCCCGACCGCCAGCATCACATCGCTGTGATACATCGCCAAATTTGATTCATAAGTGCCATGCATGCCAAGCATGCCGAGAAAAGTCGGGTGTGTTGCAGGGATTGCGCCAAGACCCATCAAGGTGCTGGTCGATGGATATCCAAGAATATCCACCAATTTTGTCAAAGGTTCTTCTGCTTCTGACAGAATCGCGCCACCACCAGTATAGACAATCGGCTGTTTTGCGCCGAGGAGCAAGTCCACGGACTTCTTGATCATTTTGCCGTGACCACGGGTCCGGGGCTGATAAGAGCGCATTTTAACCGCTTCAGGGTAGTGATATTCCGTCTTTTCGGCTGAGATATCCTTCGGTATGTCGACAACAACCGGGCCGGGTCTTCCAGATACGGCAATGTAGAAAGCCTTTTTTATGGTCTCGGCAATCTTCCTGACGTCTTTGACCAGGAAATTGTGTTTGACACAGGGTCGCGTAACTCCAACCGTATCGACTTCCTGAAACGCATCATCACCAATCAACCCGGAAGGCACTTGCCCGGTAATGACCACCATGGGAATAGAGTCCATATTTGCGGTGGCAAGACCGGTTACCGTGTTGGTAACTCCGGGACCTGAAGTGACCAGTACCACACCCGGTTTGCCAGTCGCTCGAGCATAGCCGTCAGCTGCATGCGCCGCACCTTGCTCATGACGAACCAGAATGTGCTTAACCGCATCCTGGTTGTAAATCGCGTCGTAGATATGTAGAGCCGCACCGCCCGGATAACCGAATATGTATTCGACCCCTTCATCTTTCAGGCAATTAACGACAATATCAGCACCGGTAAGTATCACTGAAAACCCTCAAATGATGATAAAACTGCTTCAAGAAAACGGGTGCAAGACCCGCCATGGCAAAACAGATAGTATAACTACTGAACAGTACCCAATAAACTGAAAAGGAGAAATAAATACATGCACTCAGATTTCGTTCAAGGCTCCTTCGAGGCGGCCGTCCAGAACTCCCGTAATCGCAATATTCTTCCATGTCCCTGCTTCCAGATCACCTTCACACAATACTGGATAAAAATTGGACATTCTGCCCAGAGACTTGCCTGCCACTTCTGGATCAACCTTGCGCTCTATCAGCACACGCTCAACTCGACCGACTAGCCGACTGGCTACCCTTTGCCACACCAGAGTTCCCCGATTACGGGCAAGTCTGGCTCTCGTTTTTTTTGTCTCATGCGGAATTTGTGAAGGGATCCGCGAGGCCGGAGTCCCATCTCGTGGAGAGTAACTGAAAACATGAGGATAGGCGATTTCCAACTCATCAATCGCCTTGACGGTGTCCATAAAATGCTCCTCGCTCTCGGTTGGAAACCCAATCAGCACATCAGCGCTCAATACGAGCTCCGGCAACCGCTTGCGTAATGCCAGAACCCGATCATAAAGCACTTCTCGGGTAGCCCGCCGTTTCATACGCTTCAGGATCATGGTATTGCCGCTTTGCATGGACAAATGCAAATGACGGCAGATGCGATCTTCCACAGTCATGAGATCAATCAATTGATCAGTAATGTGTGCCGGATCAATGGAACTCAATCGAATCCGAAAATCCCCTTCAAGTTCAAGAACCTGCTTGATCAATCCGCTCAGGCTAGAATCATCATCCAGATCAGAGCCATAAGAGCCGATATCCACACCGCAAAGCACAATCTCCTTGTAGCCATTCTCTAGCAGCTTCCGACATTGCCGTTTTATCATCTGCACGGAAAAAGACCGATTCGGACCGCGAGCTGTGTGGATGATGCAGAATGTGCAACCTTGATCGCATCCCTGCTGAACCTGAACAAAGGCACGCGTTTTTCCTTCATATCCCTCTAATAGCCGTTCAGGGAGGTTGGGTTTGCCATCAATATCTTCAAGCAGCAGTTGCAGCGACTCTTTCGCTTCGACTGGATTTTCAACCATTTTTGGAATCTGCAGCTTACGGCTGTTACCCACCACCAAATCCACGCCTGGAATCTCTGCACATGCCCGTGAATCGATTTCTGCATAACACCCGGTCACCACGACTTTGGCTTCAGGGTTGTTGCGAATTACCCGACGAATCAATTGTCGCGCCTGACGATCTGCTTCTGCGGTCACCGTACAAGTATTGATCACAAACAGGTCGACAGATTCATTGGGAGCTGCTCGCTTGAACCCCCTGGCATCCAAACCCGATGCGATATGTTCGGACTCAAAGGCATTGACCTTGCAACCCAGGGTGATAACCGCTGCACTTGCTTGCCGCTTTGGATGCGATTGGGGCATGTCAACACTGACTGAAGTCATGAGACTAACTCGGTTGGTGCGCGAACCGCCCGTCAAATGAGGCGGGAGATCAGGATCTGGCTACTCTTGATTCCCGTGAACAGATGACAGCTTTCCCCGAAAAGAGGATTTCATCAGTTGACAGTGAAGCTTTCGCCGCAGCCACACTGCTCGGTCACATTGGGATTTCTGAAGTGAAAGGAAGACGATAAGCCATCTTCCACATAATCAAGTTCCATGCCATCCAGAAAGGACAGATGGTCGGATTTGACGATCACTTTCACTCCATGACTTTCGAATACAGCATCTGAAGCATCGATTTCTTCAGCGTAGCCCAACTCATAGGCATATCCTGAACAACCCGATTTTTTTACGGACACTCTGAGCCCCTCGCCATGACCTCGTGATTGCAAGTGGTTGCTAATCCGATTTGCGGCTGCCGATGTCAAGGTTACTGACATTTGACCAACTCCTAAAAATCATCAAATTTACGTTTCGCAGTATACTACGAAATGCAATGTCCAAGCATAAATTCGTAGTCTGTGGCTCTTGAACGAATTCAACTCGGTTCCGCGAACCAGCGGAATAAAAATGGGGATACTCAGGACATTTTCAACATCATTTCTCCAGTCGGCTATACGACTACAGGACTGGCAGGCGTTATTCATTTTGCCAAGCTCGGATATGAGCCCACCAGCCCATCATTAAGCGGAAATTGTTTGTGCTTCCAAGCTGATCTGGGATTGTATTCATATTGTCAAGCTGCTCGGAAATCTTATTGAGATTGAGACCAATTAGCATAATACAGATAATTATCTCTAGAATATCTAATGGCAAGATAAACACATGAATCAGAAATTTTTCCCAAAGCCGCCGCCCGCCGACCCTCTACCGCTAGAGGTATGGCTTAGAGATACTGATCGAGCTGAGGTAGGCCGGGAGCCATTTTTCAAAGGGCGCGATTCAGAATACCGGATCTTTCAAAATGCCGTCAGCAATTTAAAGGCTGGTCGTGTAGGTGGTGGCACCATGATTTTTCAGGGTGCGCCGGGTGCGGGCAAGACAGCTCTAATGATGGAATGTATGGAAGCAGTTCGGCAGCATTCGACTCTGGATGAACCCTGGGTTGCCGTTTCCGTCAACCCAGGATCGCTGGAGTTTCCCGGCACGGTGGTTAGTACCATATTGACGGCAATCAATACAGAAAACAACCGTCTGCTGGAGCATCTGCCAGACACGCGTACCCGATGGCTGAAAAAAGTACTGAATGAGGGTGAAAAACTACTGCATGAAATGACCAGCTGGAATATATCGGTTGAAGGCGTATCCTTGAGCAAAAAGGAACATGCAGCCAGTGCCCAACAATTGTTTATGACATGCGTCTTCGTTCCTGAAGAACTATCACATCGTGGTTTTTGTCGATGAAGCTCAGAATACCCCGAATACGTTCTCAGTAAGGGATGTTCTGGATTGTCTGCACCGTGATACGCAGGGCATTCCCTTGATAACCGCTTTCTTTGGTTTGAGTGATACAGAGAGCATGCTTGTGAAACGCGGCCTGTCACGCCCTGCAAGAAGACGGGTATTTTCCTTGGAAATGCTTTCAGAAGATGATGCAAAATGCGCAATTCAAAGTGTCTTCGATGTCTATGGTTTCAACGGTTCTGGTCATGAAGACTGGATTGATGCACTGGCGGGTCTCTCCCAAAACTGGCCGCAACACATCAGCAGCGTATCATTCGCTGCCGGCCAAGTTATTCGCGACCATGGCGGAAAATTAAACAGGGGATTATTGTCCAAGGTTCTTCATCTTGGGCAGGAAATGAAAGAGGAATACTATGCCTCTCGGCTTCGCACCTGCACTCAGGACCTATCTGTATATAAGCGGATCGCCATTGCCTTGAATGAACAGACTGATGGAACTTTGTCGCGATCGAAACTACGTCGTCTGACTGCGCCCCTGTTACAGAACTCAACTACATTTGACGACTTTCTTTCCAATGCATTACACGTCGGAATTCTGGAGGAAAAACCAAAAGTTCCTCAATATTTCAGGATTCCCATTCCTTCTTTTGGCGACTACTTGCGGGCATTGCTTGATGATTAAACACTCGTAAAATCACGCATCCTTTCCGAATCGATAACTGCCTGCCATGGATAACGGGTGCAACTACCCGGATTCTCTCAATACTCGCCCTACCAATCCATAATTATGGAAAGTTTAGATTTCATGCATATGGATCTTTCATCCAAAAGATAACTGTCCAAGAGATTAGCAAAATCCTTTACATATTCATTTCCAATAATATGGAAGCAGATATTCAACAAGACATCATGATAATTATTAGCTCTCATTTTTCTGGATCGCTGACAATCTCCTGTTCCAGGACATATCTGAGGAAGAAGCAGAAACTGAAATATGTTTGGCAGGAATGATTTACCCCGGCAAATTGTCATGCCATCAACCAAGTTGGGAATTAGACTGGTTCAAGGAAACCATCGTTCAGTACGATTCTTTAGATGATTACACTTGTGTCCCAAGCGTGGATACAGTGCCATCAGAACGCGTATGGTAGGATTTTCTACCTGGATAGTACATTTCAATTACCCAACAGCATAGCCATATGCAAAACCACAATTTAACATGGCTTCAAAAAAAATCATTTTGGCTTCATCGTCTCGATATAGACGTGAAATACTAACTAAGGCAGGCTGTGATTTTACCTGGCATGCGCCTTCAATTGATGAGACAACTCTTGAAAACGAATCAGCCTCGGAGATCGTCCAAAGACTTGCTAGATCAAAGGCCGAAACATTGTCTCATCAGAAGAATAGCTTGATTATTGGATCCGACCAGATTACCGAATGCGGGGGCCAAATTTTTGGCAAGCCAAAGGATCGAGGTGAAGCTATCAAACAACTAACCCAATCCTCTGATTCAACTGTCCTCCTGCATTGTGGTCTTGCATTGCTAAACACCCAAACCCAGAAATGCAGAGTTGTTCATGAAATCTGCAAAGTTGTATATCGCAAATTAAGCCAGCAAACCATCGAATCCTATGTTGACCGGGAACAGCCTTTTGATATTTGTGGAAGCCTCAGAATTGAAGGGCCTGGCATTGCCCTTTTGAAGCAAGTCAAGTCCGATGACCCCAACTCCATACTGGGCCTGCCTTTGATACGCCTGTTCGACCTGCTTGAAGAGCAAACAGACTGAAACTCTCTGATGGTTTACGTGCATATTGAAGCGTCAGAAAGTGCCTTCATCGATGAACTTGTGATTTCGTATTTGGTTAATTCGATCACGTATAGCTGCCGCTGATTCAAATTCAAGATTTTTAGCATGTTCATACATTTTCTTTTCAAGCTGCTTTAATAGCTGTCCAAGTTGTTTTGGTGATTTTGCAACATTATCCAGAAGTGTTCCTTCACCTCGCACCTGATCACCAACTCCCTTGATAGTTGCAGGATCAACAGTAATCACGCCATCAATAATATCCTTAACCGGCTTGATGATTGATTTTGGGGTAATGTTGCGTGCCTCGTTGTAGATTTGCTGTTTTTGCCTTCTGCGGCTTGTCTCCTCAATCGCGTTTAGAATAGATTTTGTTTCCCGATCTGCATAAAGGATAACTTTTCCATTTTGGTGGCGAGCCGCACGCCCAATCGTCTGAATTAGCGATCGAGTTGAACGCAAGAATCCTTCCTTGTCCGCATCCAGTATTGCAACCAGGGACACCTCTGGTATGTCCAGTCCTTCGCGCAATAGATTAATCCCGACCAGCACGTCAAACACTCCTTTTCTGAGATCCCGGATGATTTCGACCCGCTCTACAGTATCGATATCCGAATGCAGATAACGAACCTTGACGCCATGCTCATGAAAGTACTCGGTCAAATCCTCTGCCATGCGCTTGGTCAACGTCGTAACCAGAACACGGTCTCCGGCCTGCACTCTAGCAGTTATTTCAGAAAGCAGGTCATCAACCTGAAACTCTACTGGACGTATTTCAACTTCTGGGTCGAGCAGTCCGGTTGGACGCACCACCTGTTCAATGACCCCTGAGGTTTTGGTTGCCTCATAATCGCCAGGTGTTGCAGATACAAAAATTACCTGGGGAAGCATTGATTCAAACTCATCAAATCTGAGCGGTCGATTGTCCAGTGCTGCCGGCAATCGAAACCCGTATTCAACCAGGTTCTCCTTCCTGGACCGGTCGCCTCGATACATGGCTCCAATTTGTGGAATGGTTGCATGGCTCTCATCAATGAAGACAATGGAATTATCGGGAATATAGTCCATTAATGTGGGAGGGGGCTGACCAGCTTCTCTGCCAGAGAGATATCTTGAGTAATTTTCGATGCCGTTGCAGTATCCCATTTCCTGCATCATCTCAAGATCATACAGTGTGCGTTGTTCCAATCTCTGAGCCTCAACCAGTTTGTCTAAATCCCTGAGCTGTTCTAGACGTAATCTCAAGTCATTCCTGATTTGATCCATGATTGCAAGGATAGTTTCCTGTTTCGTTACATAATGACTTTTTGGATAGACGGTAACCCGTTTGATTCGTTCTTCAATGACACCAGTCAGCGGGTCAAATCTGGATATACTCTCGACTTCATCGCCAAAAAGCTCAATTCGAATTGCTAGACGCTCAGATTCAGCCGGGTATATGTCAATGACATCTCCCCGCACCCGGTATGCCGCACGCCGAAGTTCCAGTTCATTGCGAACATATTGCATATCCGTCAATTTCTTGAGAATATTGCGTTGATTGATCAGATCTCCGACCTTCACATGCAAGATCATCCCATGGTAGGCAACCGGGTCTCCCAGACCATAAATGGCCGAGACCGTGGCAACAATGATTACATCATCACGTTCGAGAATCGCCTTGGTCGCTGAGAGACGCATCTGATCGATATGCTCATTGATGGAAGCATCCTTTTCTATATAGGTGTCTGAGCTAGGAACATATGCCTCTGGTTGGTAATAGTCGTAATACGAAACAAAATACTCCACTCGGTTATTCGGAAAAAAATCCCGCATTTCAGAGTAGAGCTGAGCGGCAAGAGTCTTGTTATGCGCAAGAATGAGTGCGGGACGGCCGGTATTCGCAATCACATTCGCCATGGTGAATGTCTTGCCGGATCCAGTGACTCCCAACAGTGTTTGAAATGCCTCGCCTTGTTCGAGACCTCCGACCAAGGCTTTGAGGGCTTCGGGTTGATCGCCAGACGGCTTGAAATCACTGACCAGTTGATACTGGTTGTTTGCGCGTTCGGGGATCAAAACGTAATGTGAGACTTTATGGTTGCATAATGACGATCTTTGATCGTTTTGCTATTTTACCATTCGATTCAAATCTTGAAAAACCCTACCGGCTCCTCAATCTGCAAACGGGCGACTCGAACACTCGACTTGATGATCCGGCACCAATCCCGGCTTCCTGCATATTTGCAAGTCATCGTCTGTACCGTTCAGTAGACGTCGGTCCCTGGCCTTTCATGACTTCCATCCCAGATTTCACAGCTGGACTTCCTCATACTGTCATGTGGCTAGCACTAGAAACTTTCGCCAAGCCTGTACCTTTTCCTCGAATGACTTGACATTCCTGCCTGGAACTGGGCTTGAAGACGGCAGGCAACAGGCTTGGATGCTGCCTGTACTGAAAGCGTGATGTCTGCGCCAGTACCGGTTGAATAAACCCCAGGCTTTCGTCCCGTTGAGACCGCACGTTCTGATCTGGGGATATTTCAGAATCAGGCCTTCGAGATTGTTCACTACCGGTGACCGAATGTTCGAATCAAGGCTTCCTTTCCGATCAGCAGCCTTCAACACATCCCACAACGCGATTCCATTCCTGTGGAGAAACCCCAGCCTCGACTCGTAATCCGTCGCGATGGGTTCATCATGAATGCAGGTCAGTATCCACCAGAAATGGTTGCGGGGATTTGCGTAGTATTCATGCGCCGACAACGAGATATCGCCTGGTAGAGAGCCCAATATCAGGATCTTGGAATTGCTGTCGATAACCGGTTCCAGCCCTTCTTTTCTCGAATCACTGCCATCGCTATTCTTGTTCATCACATTCTCTATCCAAAAAACAGGACATGACCAGTTTGGGACAAGATAGGCCTTAGAAATAACTTGACCTATTAAGGCTGTAATATTAGTATTGCGTGCCTGTTCCCCGGTAGCTCAGTTGGTAGAGCAGGTGGCTGTTAACCACTTTGTCGGCAGTTCGAGTCTGTCCCGGGGAGCCAATGCTTTCTATTCCGGTGGCCCGATCCTTCCACGCACCACAACAAGGAACGAGCCATCCTTTCTTCAGGCAACCCGGGCTCCATTTTCAACTTTCTGGTCCGGGCGCAGCAATACAACCCCTTTTGAGTCCAGCACACCCAAGACCAGCACCTCGGACTTGACTCCGGCGATTCGAATTGGCGGAAAATTCATTACTGCAACAACCTGGGTCCCAACCAGGTTTCCAGGTGTATACAGATCGGTCAATTGTGCGGAGGTGGTCTTGATCCCCAAATCCAGGCCAAAATCGATTTCCAGAACCCACGCAGAAACTCTGGCCTTCTCGTTTGGATTGACGGAAAGTACCGTTCCGGTATGTATCTGCATTCTCTGAAACTCCTCAAGAGTGATTGTTTCCATCATTAGACCCTGAATCGCATTAATATGTTGGAATGGACTTGATCGACAGATTGCAGCAACAAGACCTGCAAGGATCTGACTACCTGCCCCAGGAAAATCTTCCCGGGGCAGATATGCCTGAGCGACAATTTGCATTCAGAAAAATGGACTAAGCCACCGGGCTAGATCAATAACGACAAGGATCAGAGGAGAAGCAAATTCGCGATTACATCCTCTTTGCCATGGTTCATTGATCGGGATTGCAAAAGATGGAAATACCGTCTTGACTCATTGCAATCGGAATCTGATGAGAATGAACCATGATCGCCTCGTTCATCTTCTATTAGATTATACCGATCATCAATCCGGCTTGGCAAGAGAGGGCTATTTCACACGCCCGCCAGTCATACTAGTTGACCTAGTCAGTTGACTAGGCTATATTAACGACAATCAGAATCAGTGAAGACAAGATGAAAGAAATAGGTATTTCGGAGCTCAAGGCCAAGTGCATTGATAAACTGAAAACCATACAACGGACCGGTGAACCGTTGCTTGTTACGTTGCGCAAACGCCCTGTTGCCGTAATCAGCCCCTATATCGGGAAAACTCCTCATAAACGGGAGTTGGGCACCTTGCGTGGCAAGATAACGATTCATGGCGATATTGTGGGAACGGACTTTCCCGACGAATGGGAATTCGAGCAGTGAGGATTTTGCTGGATACCCATGTCTGGCTGTGGTCGCAGGAAGTGCCTGATGAATTCGGGGCAGATGCACGGAAAACAATTCTGGAAGAAAACAACAAGCTCTTTGTCTCAAGCATTTCAGCATTGGAAATAGCCCGTTTGGCATGGGGAGAACGTCTCACTCTAAAAGTGCAATTGCGTACCTGGATTGCAGAAACGTTAAACTGGTTAAAAGCAGAAACACTGCCGGTTACTGATGAAGTGGCCGTGACCGCCTACGAGCTTCCCGGTGAGTTTCACCGTGACCCTGCCGACAGGATACTTGTAGCCACGGCAGTGGTGCATCAACTCACCTTGATGACCGCAGATAGCCGGATTTTGGGATATCCACACGTTCTTACCTGCAATGCAAGGGGGTAACCCTCAACCCTTATATCGAAAAAGGGAATTGCTCGTCTATGTTAGCAGCAAGGAACCGAAATGCATTTGCTGCGAAACAGGGTGATGCACGGTTTTTCCGGATGTACCACATATTCCTGTACTGTCCACCCATGATGCAAAAGGAGCTGCATGCGGTAATGCCAATTATGACAGTGTCATGATATGTCAATGAATTAATTAGACATTTCGACTTACGGCAAAATCGCCGAAAAGAAAATCTCCCACTCCTCTGCTTCCTTCGATCAGACTTTACATGAGAATCACTTAATGCCACGAAGTCGTTTTTGGGACAACTTCGGTTCCCTGTATCGACTGACGGTTAAACAACGGAGGTTTGGTAAAAAATACTCCAATTCCGGGATACCGTCTATGCAAAAACCTTTCTGGGACAGATACTTCCGTCCCCGTCGCACTCTCCAAGCCCCAGGAATTTTCCGTCAGTAGAGTAGATAAGACCCAAGCCTTCCCATTCCGATGCTGTCAGGGGGACGGATTGCCCCTGACAAAATGGCAAGGCTTTCTCTTTCGGAATCCTGTATTTTGAAAGATGATTCAATGCCTGATCCGTTTTCATCAAGTGATTCCTTCTCTCTTCAGGATCAGCGATGGCTTCCAGTTCTTCCAGAGCAATCGCATCACGAACGCTGTATCGACCGACCTCGGTCCTGCGTAATGCCCGAACATGACCACCGCAGCCTAACACCTCGCCGAGGTCCATGGCAAGACTGCGGATATAAAACCCTTTGGAGCATTTGACTGTTAAAGACAGGTTGCCTTTACTGAAATCATGAACTTCAAGGTTGTGAATGATCACTTCGCGGGGCTTGCGTTCAACCATTTGATTTTTTCGGGCCAGCTTGTAAAGAGGCATGCCGTCCTTCTTGATGGCTGAATACATCGGCGGTACTTGGTTAATCTTGCCACGAAATTGACCGAGAGCACGTTCAATGCGGGTAATATCGAAATCAGCTGGAGAACGGGAAACAACCTTGCCCTCTGTATCACCGGTTTCCGTGGCCTCTCCGAGTCGAATAGTGACTTCATAGGTTTTATCGAAATCCAGAAATATTCCGGCAATTCTTGTTGCGTTTCCAAAACACAATGGCAACAAACCAGTCGCAATGGGATCCAGCGCACCAGTATGCCCGCCTTTTCTGGCCTGC
This sequence comes from Arenicellales bacterium, assembly GCA_028285825.1. Lineage (GTDB taxonomy): Bacteria > Pseudomonadota > Gammaproteobacteria > Arenicellales > Poriferihabitantaceae > Poriferihabitans > Poriferihabitans thioversatilis. Next base: position 17,186 of record JAPYNK010000090.1, read on the forward strand.
AGCAAACGCTTGGCACGTATCAAAGCCTGGCTTGAGCTCAAGACACGTGGCTTGTCGAGAAGTAATAATCCGTTTACAGGTATGCGTTCCTTATCACTCCTATTGATCATTAGAGACATTAAGTGAGTCGATCAATTGAGAGAGCGACAGGCCATGCTCAATACTATCATCATATTTGAAAGACAATGCCGGAGTGGTTCGCATCATCAATCTCTTGCTCAGGTTTTTCCTGAGGTAGCCTGAAGACCTGTTCAGTATTCTCTCAATCCTGCTCTTGTCTGCCGGTTTATCCAGCATGGAAAAATAGACCGTTGAGTTTTTCAGGTCCCGACTGACCGAAACCCGAGTGATGGTCACGCCTCGAATGCGATCATCATTCAATTGGCTGAACATGAGCTCAGAGAGTTCACGCTTGAGCAATTCTCCAACACGGCGTGTTCGATCGATTTCCTGCATGCAACAAAATCCATGGTGCTGGTAGAATTTGGTCAGAGAGTCGGTGCACTATGCACGACTTCATAGACCTCGATCTGGTCACCGACCTTTATGTCATTGTAGTCCTTAATTCCAATCCCGCATTCGTAGCCATGCTTAACTTCATTGACATCGTCCTTAAAACGTCTCAATGAATTGATCGCACCTTCAAATATCACGATATTGTCGCGCAATACTCGAACCGGCAAGTTTCGCTTGACCGCGCCTTTGGTCACATAACAGCCAGCGACTGCACCAATCTTTGGCGATCTGAATACATCTCTGACTTCAACCAGTCCAACATGCTCTTCACCTGCAACTGCATCCATCAATCCAGTCATGTTCGCCCTTATGGTATCGACCACATCGTAAATGATGTTGTGATAGAAAACCGTAGTTCCTTCCAAGTCAATCAGTTTTCTGGCAGTCGCATCAGCACGAACATTGAAGCCGATAATTACGGCATCGACAGCCTTCGCAAGATTCACGTCCGATTCATTGATGCCGCCGACCATTCCATGCACGACTTTTACGTTTACCTCGCTGCTTGACAATTTGTTCAGACTTTCCTTAAGCGCCTCAACAGAACCTTGCACGTCTGCCTTGATGAGAATGTTCAGGGTCTTGGCATCTTCTTCCTCCATCCTGCTGAAGATCTGTTCCATCTTGCTCTTCTGCTGTTGAGCTGTTTTGCGTTCCTTTGACTTTCCTTGACGGCTAGATGCAATTTCCCGTGCTACTTTCTCATCAACAACTACCATGAAGTCATCGCCGGCAACCGGTACCCCGGTCAGGCCCTGTACTTCTACCGGTGTAGACGGTCCAGCCTCATTGATCATTTTCCCCTGATCGTTGCCAAGAGCCCGAATTTTTCCGGTCTGTTCTCCAGCAAGCAGAATATCCCCCTTTTTCAGCGATCCTTCTTTGACCAGCAGAGTTGCAACCGGACCCTTGCCCTTATCGAGCCTTGCCTCGATGACCAGGCCAGACGCCTTGCCGGCAGGCTTCGCTTTCAAATCACAAAGTTCTGCCTGAACCATAACCGACTCCAAGAGCGCGTCAACACCCTGCCCTGTTAAAGCAGAAACTTCATTCATCAATATATCACCCCCCCACTCCTCTGGAATGAGATCGTGGTTTGACAGTTCCTGTTGAATACGCCCGGCATCCGCTTCTTCACGGTCGATTTTGTTGATGGCAACAATGATTGGAACTTCTGCCGACTTGGCATGGTTAATGGCTTCAACAGTTTGCGGCTTGACTCCATCATCTGCAGCAACCACCAAAATTACCAAATCGGTTGCTTTTGTTCCCCGTGCCCGCATTGCGGTGAACGCCTCATGGCCGGGGGTATCCAAAAAGCAGATTTCCTGGTTGTTGACCTGAATTCGATAGGCTCCGATATGTTGAGTTATCCCGCCTGCCTCTCCGGCAACGACCTTGGTTTTTCTCAGGTAGTCAAGCAAGGATGTTTTTCCATGATCAACATGCCCCATAACCGTAACCACCGGCGGTCTTGTGGCCATGTCAACGTTGTTCACCTCATTCTTCAATACGGTTTCAACATCTTCAGCAACCGCAGGCCTGGCAACATGTCCCATCTCTTCGACCAGCAGAATGGCCGTATCCTGATCCAGCAGCTGGTTGATTGTGACCATCATGCCCATCTGAAACAGTTCCTTGACGACCTCACCCGCCTTGACCGACATGGCTTGAGCAAGATCTCCAACGGTTATGGTTTCCGGAATAATGACTTCATGAATCACGGGAGAAGTCGGTTTTTCAAACCCATGCTGATGAGTCATGCTAGTTGAGACACTGCCCGCTTTTCGAATGCCGGCAGGACTTCTCTTTCGTTCTCGACGTCTTAAGGCATGGAGCTCTTCGCGGCCTCCCGACTCATCATCGTCGGTATTCCAGTTGTCCATTCTCCACTTCTTGGCATCCCGCTTTCGCCCGGCTTTTGCCGAATCGGGAAGTGGCTTGCTTTTCTTTCCAGGCGAAAAATTATCTCGAGATTTCCCATCTGCATCTTCGGATTTGGAGTCGCTTGATTTTTCATGCAACGATGACTTTCGTTTGCCCTTGCCCTTAACCTTGCCAGTCAATTCATCTGGCATGGAATCTGATGGCAAAACTACCGATTCATCATCTGCCAATGGGCCAGTCAAATTCTCAAGTGACCCAGGCTCAGCATCTGTCTTCCCCGCTTCCGACAATTCTCCCTTTGCATCTGGAAAATGGGCTGCGTCAATTTCATTTTTCTTCACTTTGCCGGGGGCATCTGATCCGCTCTGGACACCCTCTACCGTGGCTGAGCCTTCTGGCACAGATTCACCCCCTTCTGCAACCAATGCTCCCGGGATTGCCTCAACAGGCTCGACCGCTGCAATCCGCTCTGCTACAGCCTCTTCAGCCCCTACTGCTTCATCAATTGGGTTTTTACCTTCTTCAGCAATCTTTTTCTTGTTCAGCTCGGCTTCCAGAACCCGACGGTCAATGAAATTGCGTTTAACCTTTCTTTCAACGCGTACCGATCGTGAAACTCGACCCAGCCCGATCTGGGTAGGTTGCTTGATCTCCTCACGGACAGTCCTCTGCCTCGAGAACTTTCCGGTGCGAACGATTCCCGTTGGTGCAGTCTGATCCTTGAACTCCCTGAGCAGGTTTTTTTCGCCTTCCTCAAGCGTTGCTGCGCCTACCTTGTCCTTGACGCCCGCCTGTCGAAGTTGATCCAGCAACTTCTCGGTAGGTATGCCAAGCTTTTTTGCATATGTCTCTACTGTATCTTTTGACATGATCAATCTGCTATTGGAACGTTATTTTCTCAATTAGCCTATTCTGCAAACCAGGGCGCCCGTGCCGTCATGATCAGCTTGCCGGCATCCTCTTCGGAAATTTCTACAATCTCCAGAACCTCATCGACAGCGCACTCCGCCAGCTCTTCGCTGGTTCGAATGCCCGATTTTGCCAGTGCAGTTGCAAGATCCGGGTCCATCCCCTCCAGTTTCAGCAGGTCTTCGCTTGGAATACCCTCTCCTTCGTCTGCAAAGGCATTTCTCAATAGACTGTCTCTGGCCCTGCTTCTCAGTTCATCGACCAGTTCCTCGTCAAATTCCTCAATATCCATCAGCTCGTTTTTAGGAACATAGGCAATCTCTTCAAGTGATGCAAAATTCTCCTGTGCCAGAATGCCGGCAACATTCTCATCAATATCCAGCTGAGCCATGAATTGACCTACCAGTACTTGCATCTCTTCATCCTGTTTTTCCATTGCCTCAGACTCGCTCATGAGATTCAATTCCCATCCGGTCAGCTCTGAAGCCAAACGCACATTCTGGCCGCCTCGACCAATCGCGCGAGACAGATTCTCCTCGGTAACCACTACATCCATTGATTCTTTCGAATCATCAATATAGATCGATTCGATCTCTGCCGGAGCAAGTGCCTGAATCACAAATTCGCCCAGATTTTCCGAATGCACGATTATATCGACTTTCTCTCCGGCAATTTCATTGGAAACGCTTTGCACCCGGGACCCCCGGATACCTACGCAGGCACCAACCGGATCAATCGTGCCGTCATTGCTTCTAACGGCAATTTTGGAACGAGACCCCGGATCTCGAGCCGCACCGAGTATTTCGATAATTCCCTCGCCCACTTCAGGAACTTCCAGCCTGAACAGTTTTATCAGGAATTCAGGAGAGACTCTGGTCAGAATCAGCTGCGGCCCTCTGGCTTCTGTATCAATGGTTTTCAACAAGGCACGAATACGGTCTCCCGGACGAAGGCCTTCTCGAGCAATCATCCCACTTTTTGGCAAAATGGCTTCTGCATCACCCAGATCAATGATCGCATTTCCGTGATCGACCCTTCTCACCAAACCTGAAACGAGCTCACCCACTTTCCCATGATAGCGTTCAGCGATCTGATTGCGTTTGGCTTCTCGGACCTTTTGCATGATAACCTGCTTGGCGGCCTGCGCAGCAATCCTCCCAAAATTGACCTCTTGCATCAACTCTTCAATCTGATCACCGACGTTCAGTTGCGGAGAATCTCTACGCGCATCAGTCAATGCAATCTGCCGGTCCGGGAACAGGTTCTCGTCAGAATCTTCAATAACATCCCAAACCCGATAAGTGTCATACTTGCCGGTGGTTCGATTGATATTTACTCGAACTTCAATATCATCAGGATGCAGTTTCTTGATGGCTGTGGCCAACGCGGCTTCAATCGCGATAAAAATAATTTCCTTGTCCAGTTCTTTTTCTCGAGAGACAACTTCTGCCATCTGCAAGATTTCATTATTCGAAATTGACATTTTCTTACCCAATCAAGTTATTCGTATACAGGATCAACTCGAGCCGACTTGATATCCTCATAGGGCAACTCGAAATTTTCGCCATCAACTGCAATCGTTACACTGAAGTCTCCCGCCTCACTAATTTCTCCCCGGAAACGCTTTCTGCCCAGCATTTTCCGCGCCATGACGATTTTTGCCTTTTCGCCTACAAAACGCCGAAAGTGTTCTGGTCGCACCAGCGGCCTATCAAGCCCGGGAGAGGATACTTCCAGTATATATTTCGAGTGAATGGGATCTTCAACATCAAGAATCATTCCTACCCGGTTGCTGACCGTTTCACAGTCATCAACTTGAATGCCGCCCGGTGCATCGATGTAAATACGCAACAAGAGCTGATTGCCCTGCTGCGCTAGTTCGGCGTGAATCAATTCATATCCGAGTTCATCAATATCTCGAGAAATTGTCTCGACAACATTCTGAATTCCAGGACTTTTATAATTGATATTCACCAATCACTCCAACTCTTTTCTGGGTATCCGATACTCAAGGGACCAACCCGTAAGCATGAAAAACCCCGCATTTGCGGGGTCCTGATGCACCGATTAATCCCGGTTTCATCACTCTTCCGGAAAATAAATAACTTTCCAGGAAACTGTCCGAAACCGAGGCCGACGCCCCTTGCTACTTAACCAAGAATTCTTGGCTAACATTTACTTGCAATTATAGCCTCAGTTCAGTCTATGAGCAACATTTTTGCGACATCTGTTACGAGCACATGAACAGGTCGTTCCAAAAGCGGACAGTTTTTTTACTTTCAACACAGACCTTTTCCTTTCACAGGCGAAAGCGATAGAATGAGGATGTGAATTCACCCTGGAGGACAAACTCATGAAACGTATACCCCCTCTATCGCATTGCGTTAGCTGCCCTCGATGCGGCCGCGGTCCTGCCGCTCCTGCTGTAGAACAGCACGGTGCCGGCCTGTCCGGCAAGCAGTAACAGCGGAGCAACCTACACCCCGCCCATGCAGGCATCCTATGGTGTCGGGTAGAGGGCCGACAGAATCCGGAAACCGGGGTCGCACAAAGGATCACCCTGACTCTCCAGACAAACGAGACGGTGGGCGGTGGTTCTTTCGGTGCCTTATCCGGAGGGGGCGTGTTTCCGGGCCATTGCCTCCACTTGAATCAACATTGCAGCGGATATCCCCAAGCGCTTGAGAAACCTGGACAACCATTCGACCGTCCTTCTGCAGATACGCGGACAACGTGCTTCATAAGGTTTACAGCTGTAGCCCGGCATAGGCACAAGACAGGGTCATGAAACCGCTTGAAAGTTTATCCTTTCTGTCGTCCTGCAAAACCCCTGGAGCGAGAGCGTTGACGCATTCAGAGGCCACATCATGACATGCATATCTCCTCCCTGGGCAACCATGGTCATCGCGTGTGGCACTGCCGGCGTTTGCTGGGAATACGACCGCAAACTGGGCAGGCGACGCAAGGGCTTTCGACGAACCTTCTCGCGCTTTGACAAGCTTGGCATCATGTTCCTTGAATTCGTCGTCTTCGCGCTGGCCGGATGATGCCCCGCTCTCCGTCTTGTCGACCAGACACAGTCTAACCCATGCTGCAAAATCCACGCTGACGCGCTTGGCTTCACAGTTGGGGTACAGGAACAAGACCAGTCAACAGGCGCAACTCAACCACAACTCTGACAGGCACTGCAAGGAGATGAGGGGCAGCCCAAAGAGACGGTGCCCATCTCTCGAACCACTCATTACCTGATTGAAAGGATTCCCGCAAGCCTGTTTTCATGATCCATTACCGAAGCAGTTCTCAATGCAGGTGTCAGACTCAAAGGCTGTCCCCATATCAGGAGCAGCATGGTGACGGATCAATGAAGCAGGCAGGTATCGTTCAAAAACGGGAGCAGAAACACGAAGACCATTATTCAACACTGGCATGATGTCGGTCTCGATGGTAGCGGGGGCAGGATTTGAACCTGCGACCTTCGGGTTATGAGCCCGACGAGCTGCCAGACTGCTCCACCCCGCATCAGAAGCTCACATTCTACTTGAAAACGAGACGAATTTCAATCCTGATTCTCTGAAATGGACGGGGTAATACGACTGACAAGAGGACCTTCAGCCGCGTCTTCAACCGTATAACCCAGTTCCAGCAAATCATCCCGAATGCGGTCTGCGGCCAACCAGTCTCTCTGTTCTCGGGCTTTTCTGCGACTGTCAACTAACCGCTGCACTTCTTCCGGTATCTTGATTTGGGTCGGTGGCGTCCATTCCTGCAACGATAAACCCAGTACTGCATCGCAATTCTGAAGGGTCGCCTTCTTGGTTTCACCAGAAATATCCGAACGGCAAAACTCCCATGTCAGTGCAAGAGCCTCTGCAGTATTCAGGTCATTGCATATTTTCCTAGTAAAACCCTCGATGAACATTGGATCACATTCACCGCCATCGCGCCATGAAAAATATAGATTTCGCAATCGATCCAGCGCCCTGGATGCAGATGCCAGACTCTCCCAGCTAAATTTCAAGTCGGCACGGTAATTCGCCATCAAACACAAGAAGCGAAACGCCAGCGGATCCACGCCCTTGTCAATAAGCACCTGCAAACGCAGAAACTCTCCAGAGGATTTGGCCATCTTTTCCTGATCCGTTTCCAGAAAATATCCATGTAGCCAGAAATTAGCCAGATTCGTGCCATGGCAAACCTCTGACTGGGCAATTTCATTGGTATGGTGAACCGGAATATGATCCTTGCCCCCGCAATGAATATCAAACATCGGACCCAGATATTTTGTCGCCATTGCCGAACATTCAATATGCCAACCCGGAAATCCGACACCCCATGGACTATCCCATTCCATCTGACGTTTCTCATCCGGTGAACTGAATTTCCAGAGCGCAAAGTCAGTGGGATTCCTTTTCTCTCCAATATCCACTCGCTCACCGGGACTTAACCCTTCCCTGTCAAGTCGTGCAAGGTAACCATAATTTTCAAGACCGGATGTATCAAAATAAATCCCATCTGAGGTTCTGTAGGTAAAGCCCTTCTCTTCGATGATCCTGATATATTCAACCTGCTCGTCAATGTGATCGGTCGCCCGGCACCATTTATGGGGTTCGAGAATATTCAGTGCACAAATATCTGACCGAAATGCTTCCGTATAGATCTCGGCAATCTCCCAAGCCGATTTGCCTGTTCTGCGTGAACCTTTCTCAATTTTGTCTTCTCCCGTATCCGCATCAGAAGTCAAATGGCCAACATCGGTTATGTTGACCACGTGATAGACCTCATATCCGCAGAATTCCAGAGTCCGCCTCAAGACATCCTCAAACAGATAGGTTCTCAGATTGCCAATATGCGCATAATCATAAACCGTTGGTCCACATGCATAGATGCGTACCCGATTGCCTTCCAGAGGCTTGAAATCACGAAGCGTTCTCGAGTAACTGTCAAATAGTTGTAAAGTCATTAGCCGAGTGATGGTTCACAAAATATTTGGATTCTTTCCTGTCATATTGATCTGACGATAAATACATTCTGTTATTTGCAATACGATTTCATTTTTGCATAAGTGTCAAGAGCCGCCAGCCTTACAGTGCATGGAGAGCATGATCAGAAGAAACCCGGGATGCTGCAAAGGATGTTTTGCTCAAAAGCATTGCATGCCTTGTTACAGTGAATATGCCAAATCAGAAGCCGCTATATGCTTGAGCGACTCTCGATCCGGTCAAGGATTTCTGGTCCTTTGCACACTTTGCCCATCATTGCCGGAACCGGAGGAAGACTGCTGGTCAAAACGACTGAAACAGTACCGGTGCACTGCATTCAGCATCCACTGGACTGGCACAAAAAACAGATCGACCCTCTTAAAAATCTCAGGAATTAGGCCTTAATCATATCCCGTATATTATACTGGTGTTAATTTTGCCGAAGTGGGGTGTCGTCTCTCCTATATATACTGTCAAGACCGGTTCACCTGTCGACTCATATCCGTTGATCCCCCCTAATCACTCGATCCGTTTCACCGTGAATCGCAGCCTCTCCCGAAAATCCAGTATTATCATGTCATAAAGGTACAAGGATGCTGTCATGAAACGTCGAAAAAGAAGCCTCCCTGAAGAGAGGAGCTGGAACTTGTGCATTAACATCTTTGGTGGTTAATTGCCAGCTTTACCGACATGGCCAGGAAAATTAATATTTGCAAATGCCGAAGTTCGCCCGGGTCCATCAATGCCCTGCCCCTCAATTCCTGATAACATGCAAACTGCAGGAACAATCGGTAGTTTTTTCGACAACATGAAAGAAATCCTTTTCATCTCGGACTTGCACTTGAGCCAGGAATACCCCGACTCTCTTGACAGATTCGAACGGTTTGCATTCACACTGTCACACGAAGTCGACCAGATTTTCATGCTTGGGGATGTTTTCGATTTCTGGATCGGTGATGATGGTGCAGAAACTCTCGGTCACCACAAGATCGAAGAACAGCTTCATCACATATCCTCTTCCGGCATTGAATTATTCTTTCTGCCCGGCAATCGCGACTTTCTTGTGGGCCAGGATTTCGCAAGGAGAACAGGCTGCAGACTACTGCCGGATCCAAGCATTATCGTAATTGGCACGGAACGGATTTACCTCACACATGGTGATGCACTCTGCACCGATGATATTGAACACCAGCAAAACCGCAGTGTCATGCTTTCAGCCAAATGGCAGAGCGTGTTTCTCGAAAAGTCAGTTGAAGAGCGTCTCGATACAGCCCTCAGACTGAGACAGGAAAGCGAAAGATCAAAACAAGACAAGCCTATGGACATCATGGATGTCAATCAGTCCCATCTTGAAAATGTAATGAGAAAGAATCAAGTCAAGACCCTAATCCATGGCCATACTCACAAGCCGGCTGTTCATGAATTTGATCTCGATGGGGCAAAGGCCAGGCGCTACGTTCTTGGCGACTGGTATACCCAGAACAGCATCTTGACGGTCCGAAATGGCGAATACATGCTGGAGTAGTCAATCACCACTTGACGCAGCTCAATATGCCAATTCCTCTATCTCGGTGATCTCTGACAAGTCCAGTTCGCTGCGTTGAGGCAGTTTTACCGAGTCACTCCGATTGATATTGACCAGATCCAGATACTCTTCGGTAATGTCATTTGTGACGTAAGTCCCACTGAAACAGGACGTGTCAAACGTGCTAATTCCAGCATCACATTCCCTGACTGACATGACCAGATCCTCTAGCTCCTGATAAATCAATTTATCTGCACCAATTTCGCTGCAAATCTCCTCAACATCCCGTCCGTTTGCTGCCAGTTCACTCCGACAGGGCATGTCAATGCCGTAAACATTGGGATGACGAACTGGGGGCGCTGCAGAGGCAAAATAAACTTTTTTGGAACCCGCCTCTCGCGCCAGGTCAACCAATTGACGCGAGGTTGTGCCCCGAACAATGGAATCATCCACCAACAAGACATTCTGGTCCTTGAACTCGGAGCCAATTGCGTTCAGTTTTTGCCTGACCGACTTCTTTCGTTCGGTCTGCCCCGGCATGATGAATGTCCTGCCAATATAGCGATTTTTCACAAAGCCCTCCCGATATGGCAAACCCAGAACTTTTGCCACCTCAAGAGCAGAGGTTCTGCTGGTATCCGGGACCGGTATCACCACATCAATATCGTGACCGGTCCAATTTTCCTTGATGTTCCTGCCCAGGCGAATTCCCATGTTAATGCGTGTCTGATAAACCGATATGCCGTCCAGTATCGAATCCGGTCGAGCAAGATAGACATATTCGAAAATACAGGGCGTGCGCCGGGTCTCGCTCGCACATATGGAAGTGTGCACGGAACCATCCATTCCGATGAATATCGCTTCACCGGGAGACAGATCACGAACCAGACCATAGCCCGTAACATCCATCGCTACGCTTTCGGAAGCAAACATGTGGGATTCTCCCTTGGGGTCCATCTTGGTCCCATAAGCCAAAGGCCGTATCCCACATGGATCACGAAATGCCACGATTCCGACACCAATAATCATGGCTATAGCCGCATAGGCACCGTGACAACGTCTCATCACGTCTGATACCGCCTTGAAAACATCTTTCGGCTCGGCACGCAATTTGGACATCTCAAGCGTCGACATTAATTCATTGGCGAATATGTTCAGCAGTATTTCGGAATCCGATGCCGTATTCAATTGTCTTCGGTCATGCAGAAACAGTTCCCGTTCAAGAAATTTTGCATTCGTCAAATTCCCGTTATGACCAAGTGCAATGCCGTACGGGGAATTGACATAAAACGGCTGGGCTTCTGCTCTTGAATCACTGCCTGCTGTCGGATAGCGAACATGACCAATACCCATTTTTCCCTTGAGCTGGGCCATGTGCCGGGTTCTGAATACATCCTTGACCAGCCCATTGTCTTTGCGCAGAAAAATGCGCTTGCCGTTACTGGTCGCTATACCGGCTGCATCCTGCCCACGATGCTGAATGAGCGTCAGACCATCATATAAGGTTTGATTAACCGCTGATTGGCCAATGATTGCGACAAGACCACACATAATTGCAAGACTGGGTTTAGACGAGTTGAGCAAGGTTTTCGGGAAGCAGTTCCCGAATTACATCAATGACGGGGGAAAAATACCCAACCAGCAGGGAAGTCTTCCACCAAGGCTGGGATGCAAAGTCCATGAAGGTGCCTGCCATGATCATCAATGCGACAATTATAACCCCACGGGCGATGCCAAACATCAATCCCAAATACCGGTCAACCCCGACTAACGCAGCAAAGGCCAGAAAGTTTTGCAGAAAATGGCTAATTATCGATAACACGAGCAGGCATAGAACAAATATGCCTGCGAACGAGATAACCACCCGAAAATCCGGTTGGTCCAGGTATGATTCCAGATATACCGCACCGAATTCGGCAAATATCCAGGCAATATAAAGGGCAAGCAACCATGATATGAGGGAAAAAAATTCACGAATAAACCCTCGATAAAGCCCGATTAGCAACGAGATAACGATAGTAACGACGATGGCAATATCAATAATGCTCATGAATTCGCGCACAAACCGTTAGCATCTCGAACGCCAAGTCACCGGGCATCCGGCAGTCATTGGGGTTTTGGCACATAACCCTCTTGGCCTGTTATGTCTTTCAGGCTGATTGCCACCCGCTTGGCTTCCTCTTCAGTCGGATAGGGGCCAAGCCAAATCCTGATTGCCTGACCAGCACCTGTAATGACCTCTGTTCTTTTGGGAACAAGGTTATGCTCACCAAGTTTTTCGATGGCCTGTCTTTCGTACTTTTCCTGGGCAAAGGTTCCCACCCGTACAGTCCAGCCCAGTGCCGAAGAGTCAGCGGTTTTGGCATCGGATCCCATGTCGCTTCCTCCGGTTTCGCTTGATTTTGACACCGCCACCCGAAGCACGGCAGATGGAGCTGCGGCATCTTCTGACTTCTCGGGAACTTGAGTCATCACTATGGCTCCCCTGGATTTTTCCTCAGCATCGAAGTCACTCGGACTTTCAGTTGCCTGAGCAACGGGTTCCGACCCAGTCAGGACGGGATTTTCTGGTTTGGATAATTTATCCGGTGATTGTGCCTCGCCTTCTTCAGCATTCCTTTTTACAATATTTGTCAAACGCGTCAATGTATCCTCTTCAGATGGATTAACGGGTTTAATCCGTGTCTGTAAATCGGGGGGGACTGCAGGATCCTGCAAAATCATGGGAATAAGTATCACGCCAGTCAACACAATAATTACTGCCCCAGTCAGGCGATGCTTGAGTTGATACTCCATATGTTTGCAAGAGTTGGCCGGATTAACTTGTTGTCGACTGCTGAAGATACAAGCACCCTTCTGGTTTAACTTGTCCGCATCCCGAACCATGAAAAACCTGCGATTGATTTTCAGGCTGCCGCATATCTCAATTATAAACCGTTTGACTGCCACAGATTACGCGAGGGTTCACCAATACCCGGAACGGTCATCATGACAAACAATTCGAGCACAGTCCGGAATATCCTTGAATTGACGGTCGAGCTCACTTGAGGACTGTCCGCGTTCTCCGGCAATTCCGGCAAGGTGCCAGCAATCCACATGGGGCAATACAGGACGGATGATGTCATGAAGCGGCTTGTCGGCAAGCACCCCAAATATCGCAGCAGTCTGACCCTCGACGGGATTCTGAAACAAAAACTCAGCCAGGGCAGTGGCAGAGTCCTGATTGTGGGCCACATCCATGACGACCAGCGGCGATGTACCCAGAATCTGGCATCGCCCTGAAAATTTACACCGGCCAATCCCGGAAATCAGTTCCGGAACATGCAACTCCAGACGCTCCGCCAAAATCGCCAAAGCCGCCACTGCTCCCGCTAGATTATCATGCTGGTGAGCGCCAGCAAAAGGAAAGGACATAGGTCCGACAGTATCCCACGCCCAATTGTATCGGGAACTTATGCTGTCCCAGTACAGGGCATCGTCCTCAGCCCGGATATCGAAGTCCCTCCCAATCACTCGCAACTTGACAGGTTTTTCTCTGGCAAACGCGGCTAGCGAATCGGGTATATTCCGGTCAGAGCAAACGGCTGTCCTCCCCTCACGCATGACTTCAGCCTTCTCAAGCGCAATGGTCTCCCGATCATTACCCAGCCAAGCCTGATGGTCCAGTCCAATTGAGGAAATTACTGCAAGATCACTATCGATCATGTTGACAGCATCCAGCCTTCCGCCCATTCCGACTTCTAAAATCTGCATATCCAGCTCATGCTTCGAAAACAGCCACAGAGCCGATAGCGTGGCATACTCGAAGTAGGTCAGCGGGATATCTCCTACAACATCCTCTATCTCACAAAAAGACTGGCATATCTCGCGAGAACAAGCGTCTACACCATTGATTCTGATTCTCTCGTTGAAGTGCACCAAATGCGGCGAGGTATAGGCACCCACTGAACGGTGCTCTGAACAGAGAGCCGATTCCAGCAAACGGACTGTCGAACCCTTGCCATTGGTACCGGCAACCGTGATTGTCATGGCAGCTTTCGGTTTTCCCAGCCTTGTCCAGACCTCGGTGACTCGCTCAAGGGTCATGTCAATCGATCGAAAATGGCGAGTCTGAATATACTCGATCCATTGACTCAGATCGAAATCCTGAAATGGAATTCGAGAGCCAGTATCAGACTTCATCGCCAAAGACGGGAGATGGTAATAAAGGCAAAAAGAAACGAATCAATCCAGTCTACTCATTATTGAAATGGCTCGGCGTTTGTTGACTATCTCGCTCACCGAACCCCAACTTGATCAAGAAATTAGCAATTTCCCTTCTCATGTTTCTACGATCGACAATCATGTCAATCGCGCCATGCTGAAGCAGAAACTCGGAACGCTGAAACCCTTCCGGCAGACTTGCTCTTACCGTCTGCTCAATGACTCTGGGTCCGGCAAATCCGATCAAGGCATTGGGCTCGGCAATAATCAGATCACCCAGCATGGCAAGACTGGCCGAAACACCGCCCATGGTTGGATTGGTCAATACCGAAATATAGGGAATTCGCTCTTTGGCAAGCCTTGCAAGCACTGCAGTTGTTTTGGACATCTGCATTAACGAATACAGTCCTTCCTGCATTCGAGCTCCTCCGCTAGAAGCAAAACATACCAACGGCTGCATCCTTTCAAGACTGGCTTGCGCTGCCAGCACGAACCGCTGACCAACTACCGAACCCATTGAACCGCCCATGAAATCGAACTCAAAGGCTGACACGGTGACCGGTGTACCATTCAACTCGCCAATTGCAACCCTGAGAGCTTCACTGCTATGCGTCGATTTTTGTGCTTCGGCCAGACGATCCTTGTAGCGTTTCTGATCCTTGAACTTGAGATGGTCGACCGGCATCAGGTGTTCACCCATCCATACTATAGATTCAGGGTCCAGGAAGCGCTCAATACGCTCCTTGGCCCTGATTTGCATGTGGCTATTGCATTTTGGGCAAACCTGCAGGCTCTTGATCAGATCCGATACATAGAGCATCGTCTGACACTCGGTGCAGTTTGTCCATAGTCCCTCCGGAACGCCCTTGCGCTTGCGCAGTCTCAGAGCCGGATTGATTTTTGGCGGAATTATCTTGTCGAACCAGTTCACTGACAATCACTCATTAATCCCAGTCCTGACGACTGTCCCAAACCGCTTTGCAAAACCGCTTGATCTTGGCCTTGTCCTTTTTTCCCTCGGTTTCTACCCCGGTACTGACATCAACTCCATAGGGGTGCACTTTCGAAATCGCATCTGCGATGTTCTGCTCGTTCAGTCCTCCCGCCAATATGGCCGGTATGGCGCTGTCAAACTTGACCATGCCCCAATTGAAGACATCACCCGTACCCCCATAATGACCGCCTCTATATGCATCCACCAGAAAGGCGCTGGCATCATGGTATTCATCTTGAACGGAACGCAGGCTGACTGGCCCCCTGACCCGAACGGAACGGATGTAGCGAACTCCAAAACTGCGGCAAAACTCCGCAGTTTCTTCCCCATGAAACTGCAGATAGTCTGGCTTGACCCGATCCAGCACCGTGCGCACAAAATCCCGTTCCGGATTGACCATCACGACAACGCTATTGATGAATACCGGTTTCTGACTGGCGATTTGGGCTGCCTTGTCAATCGATATGTTACGGATACTCGGCTCGTGAAACACCAGCCCAAAGGCATCTGCTCCGGCTTGAGCTGCCTGAAAAGCTGATTCGACTGTCTGAACGCCGCAGATCTTTATACGGGTACGCATTCCAGGGCTCTGTATTCGGTACACTAGTTTACCAGAATCGGCAGGCAGGCGGGATTTCCGGCAATTTGAACCTCTCGTCATAACTCGCCGATACAAAATATAGACCTTCCGCAGGTGATGTGATGCCTGCCTGTTTCCGGTCTCGACTTTCAAGAACATGCCTTGACCATTCAGGCGGCTCAAGTCCCTCGCCAACTCGAATCAATACACCCATGATATTGCGCACCATATGCTGTAAAAACCCATTTGCAGTGATATCCAGCCATACCCACTCATCCTGTCGATTGACCTTGATATCAAGAATTGTTCTTACCGGATGCTTGCCTTGGCAGCCGGTCGCCCGAAATGCGCTGAAATCATGCTCGCCTAGCAGGCTGGCTGCCGCCGACTGCATGCGATCGGCATCAAGAACCGGGCGATGCCAGGTCACGCATCCATGCAGACAGGCAGGGCGCACGGCACGATTCAGGATCACATAGCGATAGCTTCTTTGCAGAGCGCTGAATCGGGCATGGAAATCACCGTCGACACTAACTGTCCAGGCAACGCAAACATCTTCAGGCAAGTACCGATTTACCCCTCGGATCAAGTCCCTTTCAGTCCGTTCGGCATCGGTATCAAAATGAATGACCTGACCCGTTGCATGTACGCCGGTATCGGTCCGCCCGGCAGCAGCAACCCTGACCGTTTCATTGGCAACTCGACTGATAGCACTTTCGATTTCGCCTTGTATCGATGGGGCATGACTCTGCTTTTGCCACCCACTGTAGTTCCTGCCGTTATATTCAACGCATGAGGCAAACCGACTTGGTTCTGACATTATCTTTGGTTTTGCAACCTTCGTTCCACTATGGAATACCCCAACTGACCACCGATTTTTCAAGAAACGAAACGAGGACGATCAATTTCAGAGACTTCAATACGCAACATTCCTGTTTCAGGTAGCGAGCCCATATACCCGACCTCATTTGCCCACGCTGGATTATTTCTTGTGAAGCCCGGACTTTATGGAGGACTGCGGTTTGTGAACGCCTGATTGAGGGTTCCAGGGTCCATGTACTCAAGCTCACTGCCCATGGGCATTCCTCGAGCCAAACGCGTGACCCGTACTGGTCTCTCTTCAAGCAGTTCATACAGGTAATCACTCGTCGCCTGCCCTTCCAGCGTCAAATTGGTTGCAAGAATAACTTCATCGATCGTGTTCTTGGATACCAGCGTCATCAGTTCCCTGATCGCCAATTGATCAGGTCCAACATCATCGAGCGGGGAAAGATGGCCCATTAATACGAAATATTTTCCTCTGTAGACTCCGGCCTGTTCAATCGCCTCAAGATCTGCGGGAGTCTCGACTACGCACAGGGATTGAGGGCTACGACTTGTCGATGCACAAATCTCACAGAGTTCAGCCTCGCAAAAATTATTGCATTGCCTGCAATGATTCACCTGCGACAGTGCCTGCCCGATGGCTTGCTCAATCTGCCTTGCACCCTTGCGGTCTCTTTCCAGAAGATGAAAGGCCATGCGCTGGGCTGTTTTCGGGCCTACGCCCGGCAATCGCTTCAGGGCTTTTTTGAGATCTTCAACAGATCTTGGATCAGGCATGTCGAGACGGTCACAAGGACGGCAGCTTGAAACCGGGAGGCAGAATCCCACTGGCAACCTCGCCCAGTTGGCTCTTGGTCTCACTCTCAACCCGATTGATTGCATCATTGAATGCTGCCGCGATCAGATCCTCCAACACCTCTTTCTCATCGGACAGCAAATCATCCGATATTCTGACCTGTCTCACGTCATGATTACAGGTCATTACCACCTCGACGAGACCCGCACCGGAGCGACCGGTTACTTCAACCTCATCCAGCTGACGCTTGGTTTCATCCATTTTTTTCTGGAATTCCTGTGCCTGCCTAAAAATATCTCCAAAACCACCTTTCATGATCGATTGACCCGCTCTGTTACTGTGGAGTTCAAATGACCCCTGTTGATGAATTACCGACTGGCACTTGTGACAATCGAATCTGTCTGAATCCGACCATCAAATGTTGAAACCAGTTCCTGAACCACCGGATCATTCAGGAATTCTTCCCTTGCCCGGTTCAGCTTCTCCTGGTCTACACGCTGGTCCCGCTCTGCAATAGACTCCTGACCATTGACCCGATTGTCGTCTTCTTCCCCGGAACTGACCTGAAATCGTACTGGAATATTGAGCTTCGTTTTGCAGGTCTCCTCAACCTGTTTCATTCTTTCTTCGGAAAAATAAGCTGCCCCGTTTCGAATCTGAACTTTCAGGGTATCACCGTCAACAGACTGGGGAATCATGTGCTTCAGCATTTCCTTCGGAACGCCATTTACCTCCAAATCATTGATCAATGCTTCCCACCTGGATTGATCAAGAAGTTCCTTGAGATCAAGCTGAGCCCATTTTGAGCGGCTGATATCCAATGAGCTGGCCTGATCGCCAGATTCCTCACTCCCTGAAACCTGGCTGGATTCACCGGGACCTGGAGGCGATTTTTTTTGGGCATTGACTTCTTCCGTGACCTTTAATGAGCCTGGCTCGGCACTAACCGGCTCGGCAACCGCATTTGGTTCAGTCGGCAGTGATTCAGGGCTACCTGTCCGGTTTTGATCTGCCTGGGTACTCCCTGCTTTCCCTGAAGACACTCTTGGTTCCGGCAAAAAGGCCAGCATCCTGAGCACAGTCATCTCAAAACCACTGTGATAATCAGGTGCAAAATCAATGTCACGCTTGCCGGAAACACCAATTTGATAGAGCAGTTGCAGGGTCTCTGGATCCGATTTTTCCGCTAACGGAGCAATCACGCCAATCTCTATGTCCTTCCAGCGGCTTGCTTCCGGAGCCACCTGATAAAGTGCGGTATTGTGAATCAGCAAAAGCAGATCATCGAGAGCCGAGGAATAATCAACAGCACGTTCAGTGAGTCTGGATATGACATTCAGTGAGGCATCGGCTTCATGTTTCAGAATACTGGACAACAGATCCGAAATAATGCTGTCATCAATCATCCCAAGCATCTCACGGACCGCATCTCGAGTTAATGCACCATTGGTGTAGGCAATCGCCTGATCAAGCAAACTCAATGAATCCCTGACGCTTCCATCACCACAGCGGGCAACCAGTTTCACGGCCGCAGAATCAAATTCGACTTCCTCGAGCCTGAGGATTTTTTCGAGCTGATCCGTCAGCTGATAGGTATTCATTGATTTCAGGTTGAACTGAATACACCTTGAAAGAATGGTGGCTGGCAGTTTCTGAGGATCGGTGGTTGCCAGCAGAAACTTCACATGCTCAGGGGGTTCTTCGAGCGTCTTCAACAGCGCGTTGAAACTGTGGGTCGAGAGCATGTGCACTTCGTCAATCAGGTAAATCTTGAAGCGGCCCATGCTTGGCGAGTACTGGACATTCTCAAGCAATTCCCGAGTATCATCAACTCTGGTTCTTGATGCGGCATCGACCTCAATCAAGTCTATGAAGCTTCCATCATCAATGCCGGTGCACGCAGTGCACTCACCGCATGGCTCGGAAACGATTCCCGTTTCACAGTTCAAGGCCTTGGAAAATATGCGGGCAAGCGTAGTCTTGCCGACTCCCCGTGTGCCGCTGAACAGGAAACCATGGTGGATTCGCTGGCTTTGCAGTGCGTGAGTCAATGCCGAAACGACATGCTCTTGACCAATAACCTCAGAAAATTTCCTGGGGCGCCATTTTCGGGCAAGGGCTTGATAACTCATTGATTAACCATTTTATGCTCGGACAGTGCAAGGCAGCCCTGAAACATTCCCGAGTTTCGTCAATTCGGGCCTGGGTTCTGAATTGCCTCGTATTGACCCGCGATGAATGATTCGAATCCCATGTTCATTTTTTCAAGGCAGTGGTGGCGGATCAAATGCGTCCGATTCTGACACCCATGATTACTGTTGCGGCTGCTTCCTTCCGGACCTGACCGGGTTCACAGTTCATGCCATCAGAGAGACCCACTCTCACCGCCATGAACATCAGTATTGATGATGCCGCAATTGTAATGCAATTCAGCCATCTTGTGGAATAGCGCAATTGCATGAAAGCCGCGATATTTGCCAATATCGGGCTAATCCCGAAGCACCCTGGCACTCTCTGACATCATCAGGCAATGTCGGTCCAGGTACTAGCAATCAAGAGTATGGTCTCGCTCCCAGTCGGTCAGTGTACGAGTAAAGTCGTTCCAGTCATCCAGCTTCAGCTTGCAATAGGCATTCACTAATTCATCGCCAAGCTGGGCTCGAAGCTCCTTGCTTTTTTCGGTCAGGCGGATTGCATCGAGCAAGTTGAGTGGAAGTTTCTTGAGTCCTTTTGTCTTGTGCGCTTCCTCATACATGTTGATGTCGAGACGTTTGCCCGGAGCACGTTCGTGTGCCATGCCATCCATGCCCGCTGCCAGTATCCCGGCCTGCAGCAGGTACGGATTTGTTGCTCCATCCATCAGGCGCAATTCAAACCTTCCTGCATCAGGAATACGAATCATATGGGTACGGTTGTTGCCGCCGTAGCTGACCGCATTGGGAGACCATGACGCACCCGAAAGCGTGGCTGGCGCATTAATTCGCTTATAACTGTTTACAGTCGGATTGAAAATTGAACACAGCGACTGAACATTGTGAATGATTCCGCCAAGGAACGAATAGGCCAGGACAGAGAGACCCATCTCGTCTTTGTCATCCAGAAACAGATTCTTCTTGCCACTTGCATTCCAAAGGGATACATGCGCATGACATCCGTTGCCGGTCAAATTCAAAAATGGCTTGGGCATGAAAGTTGCCCTCAAGCCATGATTCTCGGCAATCTGCTTAACCATGTATTTGAAGAACACATGGCGGTCGGCTGTTTTCAGGCAGTCGTCATACTCCCAGTTCATCTCAAACTGCCCATTCGCATCTTCATGGTCATTCTGATACGGTTCCCAGCCCAGATTGATCATGCTGTCACAGATTTCACTGATTACATCATAACGACGCATGAGTGCCGCCTGATCATAACAAGGCTTTGACTGTATATCGCGGGAATCTGCGATGGCCGTACCGTCTGGACTGACCAGGAAATACTCACACTCAACTCCGGTTTTCAGGCGATACCCTTGCTGGGCTGCTTTGGCAATTTGGTTCTTGAGGGCCACGCGCGGCGATGCCTGAATTTCCTCGCCATCGATATAGAGATCTCCGGCCAGCCAACCCACCTCAGGCTTCCAGGGGAGCTGAATGAGGCTGTCCGGATCGGGAATTGCAAACATATCACCATCGGCCGGGCTCATATCCAGCCAGGCGGCAAATCCGGCAAATCCTGCACCCTCGATTTGCATGTCAGCAATGGCTCTTGCCGGGACCAGTTTTGACCGAAGCACACCGAACAAGTCCACGAAGCTGATTAGAAAATACTTGATGCCCCCTTCTTTAGCGACTTTTGCAAGATCAATGCTCATTTTTCTACCCATGTATGTGTCATAGTACTCGAAACTGTACAGTGCTTGATCATCCAGGCCTGTTTACAGTTTGTGTTCAAATCCCGGAATCCAATCTGTCCCGGCCAATGGTACTCTGGCCATTGCCGAGGATTCGACGGTCAGGGCTATCAAGTCCTCGCGCTCAAGATTTCGCACATTGGTTTTGCCGGCGGCACGTGCCAGCGTCTGCAATTCAAGCGTCATGACCCGAAGGTAATTTGCGACTCTTCGTCCAGCTATGTCAGGATCGAGACGCTTTCCCAGCTCAGGGTTCTGGGTTGAGATACCAGTCGGATCCTGCCCGTCCTGATAATCATCGTAAAACCCTGCGCTCGTGCCTAGCTCATTATACCTCTTCTCAAATTCCGGTGAATTGTCACCCATCGCAATCAGTGCAGCTGTGCCAATCGATACGGCATCGGCACCCAGTGCCAGTGCTTTGGCCACATCGGCGCCCGAACGAATGCCGCCCGAGACAATAAGCTGTACCTTGCGATGCATTCCGAGATCCTTGAGTGCATCCACGGCAATTCGAACGGCCGGCAATGTTGGAATGCCAACATGCTCGATAAAGACATCCTGAGTGGCAGCTGTTCCTCCCTGCATGCCATCAACTACCACTACATCGGCACCGGCCTTTACCGCCAGCTGTACATCAAAAAATGTCCGGGTTGCCCCAACCTTGATGTAGACCGGCACTTTCCAGTCGGTAATTTCCCGAAGCTCCTGAACCTTGATCTCGAGATCATCTGGACCTGTCCAGTCCGGATGCCTGCATGCACTTCGCTGATCAATGCCCTTTGGCAAATCACGCATTTCAGCAACTCGGTCGCTGATTTTCTGGCCGAGCAGCATTCCGCCGCCGCCAGGTTTGGCACCCTGGCCGACTACTATCTCAATAGCATCGGCCTTTCTCAAGTCGTCGGGATTCATGCCGTAACGGGAGGGCAGGTATTGATAGACCAACAATCTTGAATGTTCCCGTTCTTCGGGTGTCATCCCCCCATCACCGGTTGTGGTGCTGGTCCCAACCTCTGTTGCGCCGCGTGCCAATCCCTCCTTGGCCTGTGCCGACAAGGCCCCAAAGCTCATGCCAGCAATGGTGATTGGAGTTTCAATGACCAGAGGGTTTTCAGCAAAGCGGGTTCCCAGTGTAACCCGGGTATCGCACTTTTCGCGATAACCTTCGAGAGGATAGCGCGACATGCTTGCTCCGAGCAGAAGCAAGTCATCGAATGTCGGCAGCTTCCTTTTGGCACCGAATCCGCGGATATCGTAAATCCCCTCTCGGGCTGCTCTTTGAATTTCCCGGATTATCGGTCGCGAAAACGTTGCTGATTCCAAAAGCCAGCTCTGGTCAACTTCATTACTCATGGTTCACTCCGTCAATACAGACTGGCGTTGTCAACATCGAAATTATAAAGACGCCGCGCAGATCCATAGCGCTTGAACGCTCCAGCTGCGTAATCAAGTCCCGCCCTTTCCAGTAGTTTCCGGAGTTCCTGAATGTGTTCGTCCCCCATTGGTTTTTCGATGCAGTCTGTTCCGAGACTTGCGACCTTGCCCCGAACATAAATGCGTGCCTCGTAAATTGAATCTCCCATCGATTCTGCGGCATCGCCACAAACCACCAGTCTGCCGGTCTGGGCCATGAACGCACTCATGTGACCAATGGATCCAGCAACGACAATGTCAAGCCCTTTAAGTGAAATACCGCATCTTGAGGATGCATTACCCTCAATGATCAATAGTCCTCCATGTGCAGTTGCGCCACAATATTGTGAAGCATTGCCCATAATGCGGACAGTGCCTGACATCATATTCTCGGCAAGCCCGGGACCGGCATTTCCGCGTACCGTGATTTCGGCATGCTGATTCATGGCTGCACAGTAATAACCAACATGACCGTTTACCAGGACTTGACAGTTATGCAGCGCCCCGACGGCAATATTGTGGCTACCTGAAGGATTGTCCACCTCAACCTCGGCACCTTGTGATTCGGGTTCATGCAAATAACGATTGAGATGGCGAATGCCCTGCCCCGCCAGATCAAATTTCATGATTCACGTTCCCAGCTATAGACTGTTGCAGGATTGGGTTCCCAGACCCTGGCTTTTTCATTGCCGGGAAGTTGTGCGATTGAGCGATATTCCGAGGACATTGCAACCCAATCGTCTGTCTCGGCCAGAACTGCCGGTTTGCATGCAATCGGATCCCTGAGCACGGCAAAGCCATTTTTCGTTCCAATTGCAAACGTATAGAAACCATCGAGATCGGCAAGGGCTGCTTCCATGGACTCCTTCAAGGTTGCACCCTGTTTCAATCTCCAGGTCAGATACCCGGCTGCCACCTCGCTATCATTGTCGGTTTGAAACCGGATGCCGTCAGCTCGGAGGTTCTCTCTTAGCCGATTATGATTCGACAATGACCCATTGTGAACCAGACACAAATCCATGCCGGTGCTGAAGGGATGAGAATGTTCCGTGGTTACCCGACTTTCGGTTGCCATGCGGGTATGCCCCAGCGCATGGGTTCCCGTCATGTCGTCCAGACCGAACGTTTCGATCACTTCCCGGGGATGCCCCCTTTCCTTGTAAATTTCGATAGATCTTCCGTTACTGGTCATGCGAACTGCATCCAGATTGCCATCAATCCATTCGACCGCATGGTCACCGTCTACCGAAAGCAAGACGACGGCATGTGTTGCGATGGGTGCAACCTTTACCGTTGGATCCAGGCCTTCAGCGATTTGCCGCTCAATAAGCTGCCAATCCGTATCCTGATCTCCCTGAAGGGTGACTTTAATTGATTCAGTGCCTACGGTGTCATGGTAAATGGCGATTCCTGCACTATCCGGCCCCCGATCTGCCATTTGAACAAGCATTGCTGACAGAAGCGAACCCAGGCTTGACTGCAATTCGGAGTTTTTCGTATACAACCCGACAATTCCGCACATTGCGCAAAACTCATGTAAACATTGAAAGTGAACAAGGAACAGCAAACCTGAAATTCTAAACTATTCACACACTCCCATGCAACTAATTTTACTCAAGGGAAAATGTCACTGGCCTAGATTCGACCTACAATCACCGCCAAGAAACGTATTGGAAGGGTTATCAGCTCTTCAGGGCCATGCGGTGAATCCGGGTCGAAATACAGAGAGTCTCCCTCTTTCAGTCGATAAAGCTTATTGGCATGCCGGTACACAACTTCCCCATCAAGCATGTAGATGAATTCGACTCCCTCGTGTTGAAACATCGGAAAGACCTCTGATTTCTCAGTCAACGTAATCAGGTAAGGCTCAACCCGTGGGGAGTTGTCGCTTGAATGGTGACCAAGCAATTGATACTGATGACCTGACCGGGTTCCCTGTCGCTCAATCGTCAATCCATGTCCTGATCTGACAACGGTTGCTTCGCGAATCTCCTCGTACATTCTGAAGAAGGCGGTTACTGGCACATTCAGGGCTTTTGACAATGCATTCAAGGTTGCAAGTGAAGGAGAGGTCAGACCATTTTCAACTTTGGAGAGCATACTGACAGACAACCCTGCCTGACGGGCGAGATCGGCGACCGTAACTTCTTCACGGATCCTGAACTCTCTTATCTGCCGTCCAATCGCAAGTTCAAGGCTGTTTTCTGGCGATTTGATGAATTGTTCAGATTCGCTCATCTAATCCGAATTTCTGTGGCCTGAATAAATCATAACACTTCAAGAATGACGTACAAGCCAAATCATGTCAATGTCATGTGCGGGTTCACCGCATACGAGACTGCGGGTTCGGTCATGCACATTGTTGAAGGTACTCCATTGGGGTCATGAGTTCAAGTGCATAGTGAGGCCTCTGGCAGTTGCAGCAATGCCAGCAGCTGGTGAGCGTGTCCCTGGCCTCGCGGACACGAGTTCACCGGCATACCGGCTCCGGAACTCGACCCTGCGCCGTCACTGGCCCACTCGACGACCCCGTTCAGCGCGGGGCTTCCGGGCGGCTGCACGGACAGAGGGATTGTCATCTCCCTTACGGCCGTCTCTCATGCACCA
>JAPYNK010000091.1 GCA_028285825.1 Arenicellales bacterium
CACCGCGGCAGCAACCGCAGCAGCCACTAAGCACTATTGGATGCTGAGATATTCTCAATAGCTCCTATGCATTGGGAATCTCTCCGAATGAATTGCGACTGGTGCTTGACAGTCGTTGTCTTGCGGGTAACTGGGACTACTTGATGGCAAGATAATAAGCACCTAACGACAGTATGCTGAATACTAGAGCCCCTGTCGAAAATGGATAAAGGGTAGCATTGAATGCTTGAGCGATTCCAATTCCGATAATCAAAGATCCCAGAGTGATCAGAGTGTTGATTACAGTGCTTGCCATTCCCGCAATCTTGCCATGCGGTTCAATCGCCAATGTGTTCATGTTGATGAACAAAATTCCGATCGGCAGAAAGAAAACAAACAACAGTCCAAAGGTAATCGCAAACGGTGGCTTGCCCCCATGTAGTGCAGTCAGAATTAATAGAATCGTAGACACAAAGATTAGGACTGTTAATCCGGCTAGACTGAGTCTGTGCATGCCATAGCGAGAAACCAAAAGGGAGTTTGCGAACATCGCGATGCCGATGGATAGGGCAAGAATTGCAAAGTACAAGGCAAACCGGTCGCCCGTTGCATAGAATTCCTGAAATAATTGTTGAGCGAAAGATAAATATCCGACAAAAATCCCGAACACAAAGGCTGCTGACAAAGTGAAGAAGGTTGTTGTGCGATGTCTGCAAATGGTCAGGAAAGTATCACGCACTGTTCTGAATGTGAAAGGATGGCGGTTATCAATGCTGAGGGTTTCCTGTTGTCTCAGAAAAAACCAGACCTGAATGACCAGTCCATACAGTAGAATGGCTACGAAAATCATTCTCCAGTTGCTTGCCCCGAGAATGGCCTGACCTGTTGCAGGTGCCAACATTGGAATCAGAATAAACACCGACATGATTACCGAAAGGACTCGAGCCATCTGTTCGCCTGAAAACCTGTCCCGGATCATGGCCATGGTCACAACCCTCGCTGAGGCTGCACCAAGACCCTGGCAGAACCTTCCAAGCAACATAACTTCCATGCTCTGGGAAAAGATGCTGATCAGACAGCCTGCCATGAACACGATGGAACCACAATGAATGGCAATCCTTCGACCAAAGCTATCGGAAAGCGGTCCCCAGAGTATCTGACCGCAGGCCATGCCAAGAAACAGTATGACAATAATCAGTTGCCGATCGTTGGGGTGGGGCGTCAGTAAATCCTGATTGATATGGCCAAGTGCCGGCAACATGATATCGGTGGACATCGCGACCAAGGCCATCATGAGTGCCATCAATGCCACAAATTCAGCATGTGGTGTAGCTCGGTTTGGTGTGCGAAACACGTTCTTGACTATTTATGTGGTGATGAGAGATAGGTCGTTGATGACATTTCAACCAGACGGCTCGCAGTTCGTTGAAAAGCGCTCGCGAGTCGCTTGCCCTGGTAGATCTCTTTTGGCTGCTGTTCTGATGAAGCCAGCAAGTTGACACTGCGATCATACAGTTCATCAATCAGTTCGATGAATCTTCGCGCAGAATCATCCATATCTGATCCAAGCCGAGGTATAGCACTGATGATTACAGTATGAAATTGTTGAGCGATTTCGATGTAATCCGAATTTGACCGGTGGGTTTGGCAAATCGCCGGGAAGGTAAACCACACAGTGTCAGCACCCAGTGCCTTGGCTTCGAGGAGACGGCCGTTGATTTCCAGTTCTGTATTGAAAATGGGGTTCGGCCCTGCTAAATGATGAAAGGCGGATTTGAGACGTTCTTCAGACTCATCCGTTGACGGAGTCATGAATATATCGGCTCCTCTCAGGTATTCCGTACGATAGTCGGTGCCATGATCAACTTCAATGCTGTTAGTGTTATCTTTGATCAATCCAATAGCCGGCAGAAATCGATCTCGCTGAAGTCCTCCCAAATACAGATTGTCCGGCGGAGTATTGGATGTAGTAACCAGAGTTATCCCTCGATTGAACAGGTGACCGAGCAGGGTTGACATGATCATGGCATCAGCGATGTCCGAGACAGTGAATTCATCCAGACAAAGAACATGGTGATATCCAAGCAGATTCTTTGCCACGTCCTTAAGCGGATCAGCTTGATCCTTGATCTGATTCTTTTCGCGGTGGACCAGACACATAAAGCGATGAAAATGGGTGCGATACACGATTGCTGATGGCAAGCTGGAGGCGAACAGATCCATGAGCAGGGTTTTTCCGGTTCCGACATCACCCCATAGATAACATCCACTGGGCTGTTTTTTGTTTCTTTTGGACAACAGTCCTTTCAGGCTCTTGGGAAAACGCTTTCGAGTGCCTCTGATCAAGTCATGATGCAGGCAGTCCAGTTTTCGAAGTGCTTGATCTTGCGATGGATCTGCTTTGAGGGTGCCACTATTCAATAACTGCTGATAAATCTTTGATGGTCGATCGTGACTGACTGAAGAGATCATTTGGTTAAATTTGTTGTATCGGCAGGAACTGGATTTTCGCATCAGGCTCGCATGGGAATAATAAGCTGAAATTAATCGGCAATCTTCCAAAATGCGAAATCGGGCATAATTGTATTCAGTCGAACCTGTCTATGACTGTATCCATATCGCATAGATTGCGGAAAATTGAAAACCCGACATCATGAACGTAAAACACAAGATTAATCGTCGTCTTCTCGATAAGGTCGCAGACATCGCCACGATGGCAGGCCAGGAAATTCTGAATTTGCACGACAATCTTGATCTGTCTGTCGACTACAAGCAGGATGGCTCTCCTCTGACACTTGCTGATCTCCGGTCCCACGAGGTTATTCAGTCATCGTTACAAGAACTCACACCGGATATACCTATATTATCGGAAGAATCGCTGGAAGAAATCCACAACCAGCGACTTAATTGGTCAACGCTTTGGATGGTTGATCCACTCGATGGAACCAAGGATTTTCTGGCAGGAAAAAAGGGGTTTACGGTCAATATTGCATTGATACAGGATTCTAGGCCGGTTCTCGGCGTTGTCTATGCACCGGCTTATAACTTGCTACACTTTGGCGCCCATGGGATTGGAGCATTTTGTGCCACACCGGGGTACAGGCCGAGACCAATCCAAACCCGTGATTTACGAAAACGGGGGTTGGTCATGGTGGCGAGCCGCTCGCACTGGAACGCAAACCTGCATCGATTCCGTTGTAGTGTATTGCCTCGTTTCCCCAAGGTTAAAACCGTCTACATAGGCAGTTCATTGAAAATCTGCCTGGTTGCTGAAGGGGTTGCCGATGTCTATCCCCGATTCGGCCCAACTAGCGAATGGGATACAGCTGCAGCGCATTGTGTGCTTGAAGTAGCTGGTGGAAAAATGCAGGATGTCGATGGAAATCCGCTGGAGTATAATAAGCTCGATATTTTGAACCCCTGGTTTTTTGCAAGTGGGAGTTCAGAGGTGAATTGGGGTGAATTCAATACTATATAGTCGGTTGCTGTTTTATCCATTTAGCTTGAACATATCTTCTCTTGATACGGACAGCATCCAGAAACCCCAGCATCTGCCAGAGCAATCATAATACTTATTGGAAGACATGCGTATCGCACTTTTAGGTGGTCCGGGATCGGGTAAGGGAACCCAAGCCAAGATGTTGTCGGAGGTTTATCGGATTCCACAGATTTCGACCGGGGACTTGCTCCGTGAAGCGGTTGCCGAAAAATCCCCGCTTGGTCTGCGTGCCCAAAAGGCCATGGACCGGGGCAATCTGGTGGATGATGAGATTGTTCTAGAAATGCTCGAGGAGCGGTTTCGCAAGCGCGATGTCAAGCGTGGTTTCATCATTGATGGGTATCCTCGAAGTATTCCGCAAGCCCAATCCCTGGACAATTTGCTCGGTCTTCTGGGCCGTCCAATCCAGATCGCAGTGAATATTGATGTGGACAGTGAAGTGTTAATCAAGCGGATTTCAGGCCGCTTCAGTTGCCAGGAATGTGGGCGAATTTACAATCATCACTTTGATTCTCCACAGGTTCAAGGGATTTGTGATCAATGCGGCTCGAAGGAATTTCTTTTCCGGGCTGACGACAATTTGAAGTCTGTCAAGACCCGGCTTGAGGTTTATGAAAAAGAGACTGCGCCATTGATTACCTATTTTCGGGCGCAACACAAGATCCGAACTGTCAATGGTGAAGGTGACATGGACCAGATCCATGAAATTATCCGCGACCTGCTGGATGCTGAAATCAGGCCTCTGGAAATTCATACGCTTGAGACGGCATCCGAGGTAGTGCAGGAAATTGATCATACAGTGATTGCTGGCGGTGAAATAAATCGTGTTGACCCGCCGAGGAAGACAAGGAATACCAGGCCAATGCCTGTAAAAAAATATCCAGCAGCGAAAAGTAGGGTTGCCAAAAGCAAACCCGCTGATGCCAAAAAGTCTGCCAGCACAAAGAGACGCGTTGCGACCAAGAGGCTTTCCGATACTAAAAAACCCAGTTCAACCAAGGAGCTTGTTCCAAAAAGGAAATCAGTCACAAGCAAAAAGTCCAGCACTGCAAAAGCTCCATCTAAATTGAAAAAGGCTGCTGACGCCAAAAAACCAGCCACTGCCAAAAAAACTGGTCCGTCAAGTGCGAAGCAGCCTACTGACAAGGCTGCGAGCACTGCGAAGACTCGATCAGGACGTTCAATTGCAACCGAGCCTCGTACTGGAACGACTAGGCCGAAGTCATGCTCCCGGCCTCAAGGATCAGTCAGAAAGCCTTCACAAGGACTCGAAAATCCAGGTAATCGGGAAATTCATTAATCATGGAATATTGTCGGAATTAGGATGGTCGATCATTTGGAATCAGGATACTATCCATCTATCCGTTTGCGTCGGATGCGAGCGGATTCGTTCAGTCGTGCATTGATGCGTGAATCGACTCTGAGGGTAGACGATTTGATACAACCGTTGTTTGTCAGGGAAGGCAATAATAAATCGGAGCCGATTCTATCCATGCCAGGCATAGAGCGATTGTCGATTGATCGAATCGTCCGCAAATGCCGGGATCTGCAAAATCTCGGGATTCGGTCTGTAGTGCTGTTTCCGGTGATTCCGCAGGAAATCAAATCCGATGATGCCGGGCAAGCATGGAATCCCAATGGCCTAGTGCAAAGGACAATATCTGCCATCAAGGATAAGGTGCCGGAGATCGGGGTGATGACCGATGTTGCGTTGGACCCTTATACAGCGAATGGTCAGGACGGACTGGTTGATGATTCCGGTTATGTAGTGAATGATCTTACCGTTGAAGCCTTGATAAGGCAGTCCTTGTCTCATGCTCGTGCAGGTGCTGATGTGGTTGCCCCCTCTGACATGATGGATGGAAGAATTTGTGGAATTCGTAAAGCTCTTGAGGATGAGGGTTTTTTCAACCTCAGAATTCTTTCCTATGCTGCAAAATATGCATCGAGTCTCTACGGGCCATTTCGCGATGCGGTCAGCTCAGCTTCCAATCTTGGCGAGTCAACCAAAGACAGTTATCAGATGGATCCAGCCAACTCAGAAGAAGCATTGCGTGAGACCGCTCTCGACATCAAGGAAGGAGCAGATATGGTCATGGTTAAGCCCGGCACGCCTTATCTGGATGTCGTCTGGCGAATTCGAGAGGCGTTTGGGATGCCCACCTTCGCCTATCAGGTCAGTGGTGAATATGCGATGCTCAAGGCGGCCTCCCAAAATGGCTGGATTGATGAACAGTCGGTAGTCCTGGAAACTCTGCTTGGTTTCAAGCGGGCTGGATGCCATGGTGTATTGACCTATTTTGCCGAGCAGGCCGCACAATGGCTCAATCCCTGATCACCACTGCAACTTGATTTGGCAGGGTAGGGTTACGACACTTTACTCTACCACGTTCACAAACGCGTCAATGAAGCGGTCCATTTCCTCTTCATCGCGCAATCCAGCGATATTGATTCGCCCACCAGCGACGACGTAGATAGCGTATTCATCACGTAGCCGTTTCACTTGTTCGTCGTCAAGAGCAAGTAGAGAGAACATTCCACGATGATCGGCGATGAAGTCCCAACGATCATGTCCAGTGCGGGCACGGAGCTTGTCGCTCATCTGGTGTCTTAAGCCCAAGATTCGACCACGCATGTCGGCAAGTTCTTGTTCCCAGGTTTGGCGCAGTCCCTGATCGTCTAGAATCATGCCAACGATTGCTGCGCCATGGTCAGGTGGCATTGAATAAGAACTGCGTGCAGTACTCAACAACTGGGCACAAGCCAGATCCGCAGATTCTGAAGTTTCGCCCATAATCATTGCACATCCGACACGGTCCCTGTATAGCCCGAAATTTTTCGAACAGGAGCTCGCTACAACCAGAGATTCGACCTCTTTCGCTACAGCACGGATGCTATAGACATCTTGCTCGAGAGAGTCTCCAAAGCCCTGATAGGCTAGATCGAAAAACGGAAAAAAACCATTTTTGGCCGCTAGTCTGGCAATCTCATCCCAGTGTTTGGGCTGGAGCTCGGCTCCGGATGGATTGTGACAGCATCCGTGAAATAGCACTATATCCTGCGGTCCCCGCTTGGATAGGCCCTCGAGCAGTTCATCGACAACAACGGTTTTGGTTATTCGGTTAAGGTAGGGATAGGTCTCGGTCTTGAAACCACTCCCCTGAAAAATTGGATAATGATTCCCCCAGGTCGGATCGCTCAGCCAGACCTTGCTGTCGGAAGACACTTTGGAAAGCATTTCGGATAAGACACGGATTGCCCCACAGCCTCCGGGTGTCTGAACAGCGCGAATGCGGCTGGTGTCTGCGTCATCTCCGAACACCATTTGGCTAATGTGGCTATTGAAAGATTCATTGCCAGATAGACCGACATAAGTTTTGGTGGTTTGCTGATCATGAAGTCGTTGTTCTGCTTCCTTGACTGCCGCCATGATCGGTGTATTTCCATTACTATCCCGAAATACGCCTACGCCCATGTCTATTTTATTATTGCGGTTATCGGCCTTGAAGATGCCGATAAGTCGGATGATTGGGTCGAGGGGTGTGGGTTCTACTTGTTGAAACATGATAAGAGATGGTTTGCTGGGCAGGGATTCAGTACGTCAATGGTATCAATTATAGAGGGGATTGCGCAAGGAGGGGCAATTCGGAAGGACAGTTCATGTGTGCCTGATTTATAGGCATTGGCTGGACGATTCCAGTGGTGATTTATACGTTAGATGAATGGCTGATCGAAGGATAATCAATTTGGGGGAGACGAATTGTGGAGCTTGTACTCCGACTGGCAAGACAAAGTTGATCACTGTCTTGATAGCTGAACGCTAGGGTCCAGTTGATGTCATGATTTGCCGATAGATGTACGTTCCCTCACCAATCGTAAATCATTGAATCAATGTCTTTATAGAAATGGTTATGACGTACTGGCTGTTCTGATTTCAACCATGAGGAATCTTTTGGGTTCATGATGATAAGGCGTGATTTTCCATGATCTCATTTGAGCCTTGAAAATGGCGTCATTGGTGGTGGCATGAGTAATTTTCCGAGCATTCGGTGTCAGGCCAGACATCGTCAATCGACGGATGCATTGAAGCGGTGCACTTCGGAGTTGAACTGGGGGCCACAAGACTTGACGGGATCATGATTTTGATTGAAGAGGCCAATCAGGAAAGAGATGTGTTCATCAAGCGATTTCCGAGGCAGATTTACAGGGGTTTCGATAAGTCCAAGAGTTCCGGGCAAGAACGGATGTCCGACATATCCATGTACAATTGCATTGTAGAGATCAACGGGGTTGCCATAACGATGCAGAGATAGACATAAAACACATCGAAAACGAAAAAAATCAAGGCCAAGAGGGTCATTCGCAATGCGAAGTCTCTCTGAAAGATATCACGGAGTGATCTCGTTGATGAATCCCGGAACACGACCGTCGGTTAAGTCTTTGCTGGCCAATGCCCTGCATGAGGGTGTCATGACGGAAATGCAGGGGTTCCCTTGATCCTGCCAGATCTTCAACCGGCTCTTTTGCGATTATTTCCGGGCAATGCCAAAAGACCGGGTAAGCATGCAGATGAAAACAAAAATGAATTGACAAAATGAACCCTGATTCGCCCAACAAGAGAATGCGCTCTTACATCCAGCGTATTGCAACCGGACCTGAACTTAGCAAGCCACTGACGCAAGAACAGGCCCGGGATGGTTTCGAAATTATTCTGGAGCATCAAGTCGATGCTGTCCAGACAGCCATATTCCTGATTGCGCTTCGCATGAAACGTGAAACCGACGATGAAAATCTGGGTGTTCTGGATGCGCTCAAGGAACATTGTCGGTGTGCCAATGTCGAGGCCGATGAATTAATGTCAATTGCCGACCCATTCAATGGATTTGTGCGAGGATTGCCAGCTACGCCCTTCTTGCCTGCGGTGCTTGCAGCATGCGGATTGCCGGCATACTTGCATGGGGTGCTTCAGATGGGTCCAAAATATGGAATTACCGGACATCAGGTGCTTGCGTCTGCTGGATATCCGATCAATTTATCGCCCAATGAAGCGGCTAGCCAGCTGAACGATTCAAAAATCGGCTGGGCCTATATTGATCAGCAGCAGTACCTGCCGGAGTTGCATGAACTTTGTGAACTGCGCGACAAAATGGTCAAGCGTTCACTGATCTCGACATTGGAAGTTGCTGCAAAGCCACTATGCGGCAAAACCCGAACGCATCTTTATACCGGTTATGTGCACAAGGCCTATCCTCCAGTTTACGAGGCGATAGCAAGGCACGCCGGTTTTCAGTCAATGATCCTGGTCAAGGGGGTAGAAGGCGGTTGTATTCCCTCTCTGAGCCAGGTATCAAGGTATTTCGGGTATGTTGACGAATCGCCGCTTACCATGCACAAGTTGTCCCCATTTGAACTGAATATCCAGCGTAGAAAGCGCATGGTTCCTATGCATGATGAGCATGCCGGGGCCTTCGAAAACAGCAGTTTTCACAGCATCGAATCCCTGAATCCGGTTGTTTCAGCAACGCTGGAGCATGGGCGTGAGGCGTTGGCGGGCAAACCGGGGCCAATGTTCGACAGTTTGCTTTATGGTGCTGCAATTGCGCTTATGCATGCCGGTCGAGCCAATTCATGGCAGGAAGCGGGAGAGATTTCTCGTCATGCGCTAGCGAGTGGGGAGGCCAAAGTTCGGTTTGAGGCTGGTTGTGCAAAGTAACATGGCTTGAGGGTCATGCGGTTCAAATTTGCCAGGCACTCGTAAACAGCACACTGATCAGTCGCTCAACCAGGGCGTAATCATCCGTCAGGGTGATTGCATCACAACTACTCGGGCGATACGCTTGTCAAGTTTAAGACAGAATCTGGTAATGAGGGAAGAAATGATTCAGACAAGAATTGCAGTGCTGGAAACAAGCCGAGAACCAGACAGGCTGGTCTACGCCAGACTGAACCGTTGATTTAGCAGTGATGTGCCGCAAGCGGGAATCAGGGCGAGTGCCGAGAGCAGGGTAAGTACACTAATTTCCGGGGTAAGTCCAGGGATGCAATGTTCATGATCATGGTCTTTCAGCCAGCCGCCCGGCCAATTGCCAACAGAGGAGTCCAGCCAGCCCGACTCCGATCACTGAAGTCCAGCTATACAGGGAATTGCCAACATGGGGTGCAATGGTGCGACCCGCCGCAATTTCCAGCACCCTGAGCATGGGCGATAAAGAAAAGCCGTGGTTCCATAGGCGAATTCAAGCAAATCATGATTTTTGCCAGAGTATCGACCAATATTGCACTCTGTCGCTCAGAACCTGTTCGTCGGTATATATTCGACGGCAATTTCTTGACGTCATAGCGGGTTATGCAATAACGGGACGGCAATTGTTACAATAGGCATCTCAATTTAATTTATCAACATCCCAAAATTAACGGTGAATCATTCGTGATTGTAGGCATTCCAAAAGAAATTGTGGCGAACGAAAAACGAGTGTCATGTACGCCTGATGAGGTCAGGAGAATAAAGGGTCTTGGCTATGACATGCTGATTGAATCTGGGGCTGGCTTGTCTGCTGGTTTTGCTGATAGCGAATATGCTGATGCCGGTGCTGAAGTTGGTCTGGATGCAGCCTCGCTCTGGGATCGTTCCGATATCGTATGCAAGATACGACCTCCCGAGATGCATCCCGAGATGGGCTGTCACGAGTCGACCCTGATTCGTGAATCCAGGACGCTGATCTCGGTATATGAACCGGCGCTCCGCGAGGAGATGACTGCACAGGTTGCCGGGACAGGTGGCACGGTTGTAGCTCTTGATGCAATACCACGAATCTCGCGTGCCCAGAAGATGGATGTACTGTCCTCAATGGCGAATATTGCCGGATACCGGGCGGTGCTTGAGGCT
Source organism: Arenicellales bacterium (assembly GCA_028285825.1). Lineage (GTDB taxonomy): Bacteria > Pseudomonadota > Gammaproteobacteria > Arenicellales > Poriferihabitantaceae > Poriferihabitans > Poriferihabitans thioversatilis. Next base: position 10,365 of record JAPYNK010000091.1, read on the forward strand.
GGCAATCATTTTGGGCGCTTCTTTGCCGGGCAGATTACCGCTGCTGGCAAGATTGCTCCAGCCAAGGTGCTGGTGATCGGTGCCGGGGTGGCCGGACTCTCGGCGATCGGTACGGCAGTCAGTCTTGGTGCAATTGTCAGGGCCTTTGATACGCGCCCTGAAGTCAAGGATCAGATCGAGAGCATGAACGCGGAATTCCTGGACCTGGATTTTGAAGAACAGGGAGAAGGAAGTGGTGGATATGCCAAGGTCATGAGCAAAGCCTTCATTGAGGCTGAAATGGCATTGTTCGCTGAACAGGCCAGGGATGTCGACATCATCATCACCACCGCCCTGATACCGGGCAAACCTGCGCCCAAGCTGATCACTGCTGAGATGGTTCGCTCAATGCGTCCGGGTAGCGTAATCGTTGATCTGGCAGCGCAACAGGGTGGTAACTGCGAGCTCACGGTACCCGATGAGGTAGTACATGATCATGACGTGACCATTATCGGCTATTCGGACTTGACCTCACGCATGGCACATCAGGCGAGTGTGCTTTTTGCGGCAAACATTTACCATTTGCTTAGCGATCTCACTCCCGAGAAGGATGGCAATCTGGTTCTGGATGTTGATGACGATGTCGTAAGGGGGAGTACCGTCGTCAAAGGCGGCGAGATCCTCTGGCCTCCACCGCCAATCGAGACATCGGCAGCTCCACCGAAAAGCACTCCCGTGCCGAGTGAGAGTCAGCCCGTGGTAGAAGCTGCTCCCCAGAATCGAGCTGTATCCACACTTGTTGGAATGGGTGTTGCCGGCATCCTGCTGATTGCCATGGGTTCGGTTGCACCGGCTTCATTCATGATGCATTTCACGGTCTTTGTACTGGCCTGTTTCGTCGGGTGGCAAGTGATCTGGAATGTCACCCCGGCACTGCATACGCCGTTGATGAGTGTCACCAATGCGATCAGTGGCATTATCCTGATCGGGGCGATGCTGCAAATCGATGCCTCCAGTCAACTGGCAGTCTGGCTTGCGGTCATAGCCGTGACCATTGCATCCATCAATGTTGCAGGCGGGTTCCTCGTTACCCAGCGCATGCTCAAGATGTTCAGGAAGGAATAGTCATGGAGGTCTCGGCATATCAAGGCGCAATAACTGGCGCATACATCATAGCCAGCATCCTGTTTATTCTCAGTCTCGGTGGACTCAGCCATCAGGAAAGCGCACGAAGAGGAAATGTCTTTGGCATGGCTGGCATGGCCATCGCGATTGTGGCGACTGCCTTCCATGAAAGCATTGAAAGCTATGTCTATATCCTGATCCCCATGCTGCTGGGCGGTGCTGTGGGTGCCTGGCGGGCAAGCCGGGTCCAGATGACACAGATGCCTGAACTGGTGGCCCTCTTGCACAGCTTTGTCGGACTGGCGGCAGTACTGGTCGGGTTTTCAAGCTATCTTGGCAGTGAGGGCTTGTACAGCGGTGCCGAGAAGGTTGTGCATGAAGTCGAGATTTATCTGGGCATTTTGATTGGCGCGGTGACCTTCACCGGATCGGTAATTGCATTTGGCAAGCTGAACGGATTTATCACCAGCAAGCCGATGATGTTTCCGGGCCGGCATCTGGTTAATCTGGCTGGTCTCCTGATTTGCATCTGGTATGGTCATGACTTCATACGAGCGGCCGATATCCCCCATGGCATGACTGCATTGGTAATCATGACGGTGATTGCCTTGCTGTTTGGCGTGCATATGGTCATGGCGATCGGCGGTGCTGACATGCCAGTGGTAATTTCCATGCTCAACAGCTATTCGGGCTGGGCAGCAGCAGCAACCGGTTTCATGCTGTCCAATGACCTGTTGATCGTAACAGGAGCGCTGGTCGGGTCAAGCGGAGCAATCCTGAGTTACATCATGTGTCGGGCCATGAACCGGAAATTCGTAAGCGTCATCATGGGCGGCTTCGGAGGACAGACAGCGAGTTCTGGAGGTGGACAGGCAGATCATCAGGGGACTGCTGTCGAAATCTCCCAGGATGAGTGTGGCGCTTCACTGAACAATATCCGTTCACTCGTTATTGTTCCGGGTTACGGAATGGCTGTTGCACATGCTCAGCATGCAGTCTATGAGCTGACGCGTCGATTGCGCGAGAAGGGCGTTAACGTCCGTTTTGCGATCCATCCCGTTGCCGGAAGGATGCCGGGACACATGAATGTATTGCTTGCCGAAGCCAGAGTTCCTTATGACATTGTTCTGGAGATGGATGAAATTCAGGAAGACCTGCCCGCTACGGACATGGTCATGGTGATTGGCGCCAATGATATCGTGAACCCTTCCGCTATCGAAGACCCCGAGGGTCCCATTGCCGGCATGCCGGTCATTGAAGCCTGGAATGCGCGTGAGGTGATTGTGCTGAAACGCAGCATGGCGAGCGGATACGCGGGCATTGAAAATCCCCTGTTCTTCAAGCCCAACACGAAAATGCTGTTCGGTGATGCGAGAGACAGTATCGAAGGATTGATCGCTCACCTAATCTGACCAGACTTCCAGACATCAGGTGATCCGATGGGTGATCGACGAATATTGAAAAAGCGGTTCCCTGATGGGTATGTTTTATTACCGGCATGCCCGGTCGAGAGGTATCCCGATGATGATTCCCCGGTTCCGCTTCGGGCTACCGGAGTAGTTCGGCAACTTGCCCTGATTTTTATGACCATGCTGCTCTGCGCGGTCATTCTGGAAATCCCTGCATTCGGCGATGACGTGCCCGACTATGACCGGGAAGCACGCATCAATGAGCAAATCGAACCCTATCTTTTCGATGGCGATGCAGTATGGCTTTCCGATGGCGAGCGGGAATTTTTGAGCGTGCATATTGAGGTCGAGGCTTCAAGGGGGGCGATAATCCTGTTGCACGGACGGGATGTCCATCTTGATGAAGAGGAGTTGATCGGGCCGCTTCGGGTCGGCTTGTCCGAGCATGGCTGGGATACCCTCTCGGTTCAGATGCCGGTACTGGAGAAGGGAAAAACCTATTATGATTATGTGCCGATTCTCAAATATGCGCATCCTCGGATTGAAGCAGCTGTTCGTTATCTTGAAGAGCAGGGAGCAACAACGATTGTGCTGGCGGCACACAGTTGCGGCGTGCATATGGCCAATGACTGGATGAACAGTGTTTCTGATCCGCCAATCGATGGGTATATTGCGATGGGACTGGGGACGACCGACGCTGGCCAGGATTTGCAGACTCCTTTCCCGATCGGCAATCTTGCTATTCCGGTGCTGGATATTTATGGTACCAGAGAATACCCGCGCCCTCTGGATATGGTCCCTTACCGACAGGAATTGCTGAAGCAGAACGGTAACCCCATGTCGATGCAAATCCCGGTTGAGGGTGCGACCCATTTCTTTCACGGTTATGGACAGGTGATGGTCGGGAAACTTGCCGGATGGCTGGACGGTTTGGGTCAGTAACAGAGTTGCTCACTGATTCAACATGGTTCGCAGCTGCGCTTGCCATACATGCGCAGATTTACATTGGATATTCATAATACATATAGCGACTTTCTTGATTTGATTTGGTTTTTATATCCGTTTTCCATTAGTCTTGTTTCGTATTTTTCCGGTACATCAGTTGACTGAACTTCTGAGGTGGTCAAACCCATGAAACCCGAAACGCACGCATACCCGAGGATTCAACTGTTCATTGGCGGGAAATGGCTTGATTCGCGAGAGCATCTCCCGATTCTCAACCCATCCGATGAAACCCAAATTGGCCTATTGCCGATGGTCAGCGAGGATCAGCTGGACAATGCAGTTAGTGCCGCAGAAGAAGGATTTCGGATTTGGAGTAGAACTGCTCCACTTGAGCGAAACCGGATTATTCTGGAAGCTTCCCGGCTCATGCGGCAACGTTGCGAGGAAATTGCACAATCGACCAGTCTGGAGTTGGGCAAGCCCATTCGACAGTCTCGTCTGGAAGTTATTCGCGGATGTGAGTTTTTCGAATGGGATGCGGCGGAAGGGCAGCGGTTGTACGGCCGCGTCATTCCAAGTGCACTGCACATGCGTTATCTTGTTGTACGCCAGCCAATTGGTTGTGTGGCCTCGTTTTCGCCGTGGAATTTTCCAATGAGCCAGCCGGCGCGCAAGATAGCCGGGGCACTGGCTTCGGGCTGTTCAGTCATACTGAAACCGGCAGAACAAACTCCTGCCGGTTCAATTCACATTGCTCGTGCCTTCGAGGATGCCGGACTGCCTCCGGGAGTCCTCAATCTGGTTTTTGGGCAGCCAGCCGATATTTCAGGGTACCTGATTCCAAGGGAAGAAATTCGTTTAGTCGCATTTACGGGCTCAACTTCTGTAGGACGAGGCTTGACGATGCTGGCATCAGCGCATATGACGCCAGTTCTGATGGAGTTGGGTGGGCATGCGCCTGTGATTGTCTGTGATGATGTCAATGCACAGGATGTCGGGGTGGTATCCGCAATTCGTAAAATGCGCAATGCGGGCCAGGTCTGTACTTCACCCACCCGGTTTTACGTGCACGAGAAGCGGTATCCGGACTTTGTCGATGGTTTTGTGCGCCAGGTCGAAGCCATGAAAGTTGGCGATGGCTTGAATGAGGATACCGATATGGGGCCGGTTGCTCATTCCGGACGGCTTGAGGTATTGCAGGATCTGGTTGATGATGCCATAGAACGGGGCAGCAAGCTGCTGACCGGGGGGGCTAGACGTAAGAGCAAGGGATATTTTTTCGAGCCGACAGTATTGTCTGAGGTACCCGACGATGCGCAGATTATGCAGATCGAACCCTTTGGTCCGATTGCTGTTCTGAATCCGGTTCCTTCTCTGGAGCAGGGTATTGCAAAGGCCAACAGCGTACCCTATGGTTTGGCAGCTTATGCATTTACCCATTCTGCCGCTAATGTAGATCGGTTGATCAATGAGATGGAAGCAGGCAATTTATCGATCAACACCCTTGAGGCTTCGGTACCGGAAACACCGTTTGGAGGTGTAAAAGCCAGCGGTTACGGGCGGGAAGGGGGTGATGAGGGGTTGTTGCACTACACGATCGTGAAAAACGTCATGCACAGCATGGGCATCTGATTTCGCCGGCCGGTAATTTATCGATGTGATTCGCAGTAGTATCTTGACTTGCAGCCGATTGCTCAGAGTTTCAGCCCACAATGGTTGAAGCCGGACTGGATTTCCTGTTTTTCCTGTTCCGTCAGTTGCAGTAGCGGCGGACGTACCGGACCGCCAGCCTGGCCAAGCAGTTCCTGCCAGTATTTCTGCTGTGCCTGGGGTTTGCCGCCGGGGCGAGTCTCCCGCAGGGCCTTGCGGACCGGTTCAAGGCTGTCCCGGACCTGCCTTGCCTCGTCGATTTTTCCGGCCAGGGCCAATTGGGTGTACTCATGCATGCGCAGGTCATTACGGGTTTGCAGCAGATAGGGTGGCGAGGAGCATAGATAAAGCTGCCAGCCCAATTCGACAATGTTGTCCAGCCACTCGTCTTCAGACGCGGTACTGACGAGAATCCGGTCGCCAGCCAGTTCCGTGAGTTCAAGATACATGTCTCGGGGAACCGAGTACTTGATAGCGATTATATTGGGGAGTTCGGCAATACGTGCGCAGAGTTTCGGGCTCATTAAATAACCGGAGTCAGGGTGACTCCACATGGCAATCCCGATATCCACATGCTCACAGATTTCCCGGTAGTAGTTGTATAACGTGTCGTCCCGATCGTGAATAAAATGCAGCACGGGTGCATGGACAACAATGTAGTCGGCACCGACAGCTTGTGCATGCCTGGCCAGTTCGATGACTATATCGAAGTTTTGGTCGGAGCAGGACATGATGGTGCCGGCCCGACCATTACAGGCATCTACCGCAATTTCAAAATTACGCTTGCGTTCCTCCAGGGACATGGAAAAAAACTCGCCCTGTTTGCCGGCGATAAAGAATCCCTGGATTTTCAAATCCTCGATCCAGTGGTTGATGTTGTTGCGCAGGCCTTCTTCGTCCATGGAAAAATCCGGCTTCATCGGATTGAGGGCGGCCGCCCAGATCCCCTTCATGTGTGCCCGGGAATAGTCCTTGGCCTGGTGTTTTTTGTATTTCATGTTTTTTCTTAGCCTGCGAACTTTCCATCGGATGGTATTCTCCAGAGGTCATTTTCAGCATCCCCAGAAACTCGGAAGCAGCCGGAGACAGGATGCCCTCCCTTCGATAGGAGACTCCGACTGGGCTTTGCGCAATATTCAGCTTGCAGTTCACAATGGTAAGTTGACCGTCGGTAATTTCTCTTTGTACGACATGTATCGGAAATACGCCGATCATGTCTGTAGCGAGAAGCAGGGAACGGTTGGTCAGAAAGGATATGCATTCAACCGGATGTGCTGGTGAGGGGAATCCCTGATCAAAGAAGGCACTGTCGATTTGTCTGCGCAGTGTGGTTTGCGTAGGTGGGAGAATCCATTGGTGCCGGTTCATTTCATCAAGGGAAACGGACTGCTTTCCGGCCAGTGGATGGGATTCTCTGCACACAACGACAATTCTCTCGTCACAGAGAATTTCCTGGGTAAGACCTTCCCGGTAGCGAAATTCTGTCAAGCGTCCGACAACCATATCCAGTTCGCCGGAATGCAGAAGCGGCATGAGAAAATCATTGGTGCCGTCCCTGACCACGATACTGACCCTGGGGCGTTGCTCACGTAAAATTATAATGGCGCGTGGCAGAACCTGTGCGGAGGCTGCGAGCAGTGTTCCGACCACGATTCTTCCTCCAAGACCCTCGCGCAAGTCATCAAGTTCCCGAGCCGCAGCAGATATCTGTGCGAGGACGAGTTTGCCATGTTGGACCAGTGCCTCGCCGAACTGTGTTGGAATGACTCCCCGATTGGTGCGTTCGAACAACCGAACATTGAAATACGACTCAAGATCCTTAAGCAGTTTGGTGGCAGCAGGCTGGGAAATACTGATTTCCTCGGCAGCATGAAGTATGCTATTGTGGCTGGCAATGGCAACCAGCAGGCGGAGCTGCTTTAGCTTGAGGCGTGTTAGAACCCGTTGAACGATCGTGATATGGTGGTCGGCCTCGTTCGTTTTGATATTCATAAAAGTTATATTAGATTAACCAAACATGACTTGTATTATATATTAAACTGTAACCATAATTCAGGCGTATGTTGCCTGGTCTTTACTGAATTCCTGTCGTCATGAACTTCAATCCAAAGTACCATCCCTTTAATTTCGGACAATGGATTGAAGACAATCGGGATTGCCTGAAACCGCCTGTGGCAAACAAGCAATTGTTTGACGAAAGGACCGGGATGGTGATCATGATTGTTGGCGGTCCGAATACCCGTGTTGACTTTCATGATGACCCGGTGGAGGAATTCTTCTATCAACTGCAGGGTGACATGTTGCTCAAGATCGCCGAAGGTGGCCGGTTCTATGATGTACCGATTCGGGAAGGAGAGGTTTTTCTGTTGCCCCCACACGTGCGCCATTCTCCACAGCGTCCGGTTGCCGGTTCGATCGGTCTGGTCGTCGAGGGACAACGAAGAAAAGGCGATCTTGATGGATTTGAGTGGTTCTGCTTCGAATGCGGCGAAAAGGTGCATCGGGTGGAACTGGAGGTCACCGATATCGTGAAAGACCTGCCTCCGCTGTTTGATGCGTTCTACAGCAGTGCCGAAGACCGCACCTGCGGCAGGTGTCTTGAGATACATCCCGGGAAAGAGCCGCCCGAAGGCTGGGCAAAACTCTAGAAATTCTACTCACAAGCAGAGGATCCAATGATGACAAAATTTATGAATATGAGAAAAACAGCGAAATGTCTTTTGATGGTCATGGCAGTGTTGCTTTCTGGCCTGTCGACGACTGCCTGGTCGAAGGATTTCCGTCTGGGCCTGCTTACGCCTCCGCCGCATATCTGGACCAAGGCGGCAGAATCGTTCGGCGCAGAACTGAATGAAAAGTCCGGCGGGGCACATACGGTACAGGTTTTTCCGTCCAGGCAGCTGGGGAACGAAGCGCAGATGCTGCAGCAGTTGCAGTCGGGTGCCCTGGATATGGCGTTCATGACGGTAGCCGAAGTTTCCAACCGGGCACCGGACTTCGGTGCCTTCTATGCACCGTTTCTTGCTCAGGATATCGGGCATGCCGCCCGTATTCTCCGCTCCGATGTTGCCAGGGGCATGCTTGATCAACTGCCGCAGCAGGTAGGGGTTGTCGGTATTGACTATGGCATGGCCGGGTTGCGTCAGATTCTCAGTCGTGGTGAAGTGAATGGTCCCGGAGATCTGGCTGGCAAGAAATTGAGGATTACCCCATTTGATCCAATTCTCGACTTTTACAACATTCTGGGTGCTGCACCAACGCCCATGCCGTTGCCAGCAGTCTATGATGCTCTGGCTAACGGGCAGGTCGATGCAATCGACATGGACAGCGAATTGATCTGGAAGTTGAAATACTATGAGCATGCAGAAACCATTATCCATTCCAACCACATGATGTTCCCGATGGTTGGACTGGTTTCGGCCAAGGTCTGGGCGGGTCTCGGTGAAGAGGATCGGGCCATGATTACCGAGATCATGCGGAAGTATCTGGGGCAGGTCCTTGACACTTATGTTGAAAACGATCCGGTCTGGATTGAACAGGTCAGGGAAACGGATAAAACATTCAAACAGGTTGGTCCTGAATTCTTCGGGGATGCACCACAACAGTGGGATGAAATATGGAGCAAGCGTTCGTCCATGCTTGGCGCAATTCGTGATGTTGCTGCGTCAACAGCCAACTAGAATCCCTGAGTTGCTGGATCGAAACCGGTCTTCCGGGCCAACTTCCCTTGCAGCAAATTCCGCAACAGCCATGCTTCAGCATGGCTGTTGCGGTCTTCATAGGTAAATTCGCTTGTCATTGCTTCGAAAGGTATCGGCAGTATGGGCAAGGATCGAGATCGTATCTGCAACGGTTTTTGCCGGGGCAATCACCGCACTGATACTGCTGAATGTCGTAACACGGGCTCTTGATCAGTCAATCTACTGGGTTGACGAAGCAGCAATCTATGCCATGGCCTGGATGACGTTCCTGGCCGCATCGTCAAGCATTCATTATGGTCACTCGGTAGCGGTCTCGTTGCTGGTTGATTTCACGCCCGCGAGAATCGGCGGAATCGTCGCAAGATGTGCCGATTTTTGCGTTTTTCTGTTTGCGGTTGCCATGGTGTTTTTCTGCTGGCGCTGGTACCGTCCCGATGCCTTGATTGCGACTGGATTTGATGTGGGCGCATTTCAGGGTAGCACGTTTAATTTCATCTATGCTGAACCCACCACGCTGCGTATAAACAAGGCATGGATATGGCTGGTGATGTGGTTCTTCTCATTCGGGCTGTTGCTGCATTCAACGGCAAATCTGGCACTGGGGCTTAACTCCGGCAGAGACATGAAATCGATGAGTCCTGTCCAGTGACCGCACTGATTTTCTGTCTATTGCTTTTCGGTACCGTGCCGATTGCGGTTGTACTAGCCCTGTCCGCGGTTGTCTACATTGCAGAGAGTGGCAATTTCATCCTGTTTGACAGCTTTGCACAACAGATGTTCTCCGGGCTGGAGAACTACGGACTGTTGGCCATACCGCTGTTCATGCTTACCGGCGAGCTGATGAATGCGGGTGGAATTACTGAAAGACTGATCAAGGTGGCACGCGTGTTCGTTGGCGGTTTTCGTGGTGGATTGGCCTGGATCAACATTGTCTCGAACATGTTTATGGCGGCAATCATTGGTTCGGCTGTATCCCAGATTGCAATCATGTCCCGTGCAATGGTTCCTGCCATGACTGAGGAAGGGTACGACCCGGGTTTCGCTGCAGCCACAACCGCTGCCGGGGGCCTGCTTGCTCCCGTAATACCGCCTTCCATGCTGTTCATCATCTATGGTGTGCTGGCACAGATTCCCATCGGTGACATGTTTCTGGCCGGCATCATTCCAGGGATGATGATGTTTCTGGGTTTTGTAGCGGTGATCATGATAATCGGATGGATGTCACCGTTGCCGCGCAAAGACTGGATGTCGGCAAGGGAATCGATAAAGGCGCTGATCGAATCCCTGCCGGCCGTACTGATTCCTGCCTCCATCATTTTGGCAATCCTGTTTGGTGTTGCCACCCCCACAGAATCGGCGGCCATTGCTTCGGTCATTGCGTTCCTGCTGGGCAAGTTTGTTTACCGGCATCTCAAGGTTTCTGATTTGGGTACAGTCTTCGTTCGTACTGCACGGAATTCGGCACTGGTGATTTTCATGATAGCAACGGCCAATGTTTTTGGGTGGGTCATCATCTACGAGGCCATACCGCAGAAACTCGCAGCACTCATCACCGTCATCACTGCGGATCCGTTCATGTTTCTGCTGATCGTGAATGGAGTGCTGCTTATGGTGGGTATGCTGATTGACGGCATTGCAGCAATCATACTGGTGACTCCCATTCTGTTGCCCATTGCCATGGGTTCCTATGGAATCAGTCCCTATCAGTTTGGTGTAGTCATCAGCATCAACCTGATCCTTGGGCTTCTGACCCCTCCGGTTGGTGTTGGCCTGTACATTGCCTCGGCCATGTCAGAGGTAAAGCCAGTGAAGATTTTCAAGGCGTTGTGGCCGTTCCTGCTGGCTACCCTGATTGTCCTGTTGTTGTTGAGCGGATTCCCTGATCTTTCTACAGTCCTGATCTGATGATTCTAGCGACTGACGGGTTTTAACAACCCGGCTTTCGTGCCATGTGGAAGATTCCCCAGCCGATGAGTAAGCAAGCTTGGTGCCGACACCAATGTCCGAATCGCGTTCGACAAGTGCCAGAGAGGCGAGTAGGCCCGCCAGACTTCCTGAGCCGAGGCCGACCGAGCGGCATCTTGACCAGGCCCGGTTCTTCATTGAAGGGAAGATTTACTGCAAAAGTGGGGGGCTTGGTGCCCAGAATGCAGAGTAGACCACCCAACCCGAAGAGGCGTGCAGCCGAGTGTTCTCCAACGGTTCAGGTGACCATGGCTAATGGTGTCAGAACCGTGGGAGTGCCAAAACAAGCGAGGGCAAAGATCGGATTGTGGACACTGGCATTGATGGCTTGCATGCCGATAATGGCCACGACCGGATCCGTCTCTTCGAGGCCTGCCACAACCAGTCATGCTGATGGACAACCATACTGAAACCCGGTCTCCCGCAAAGACAGGACAGGACTCTTGAAATGCCTGCCCATGACCTGCAAGGCTCGGAAAGCCTACCGGAAGTGATCCCCGGTCATGAACGAATGCGCTCCCAGAAGGATTTTTCGCTGGGTCGAAAAACCGGTATCCAGAATATAGTTCGCAGGGTTTTTGTGATCTATGGCTGGAACTGCATGACCAATCTAGAGATTGATGCGTTTCAAATGCTCCAGGAATTCTTGCGGGTCCTTGTATCCATAGAAATTGAAATCATTCAGAACCGTTCCTTGCTGACCCAGAAATATCATTGCCGGAGGGCCAAATACATTGAAGCGTTTTTTGAGGGTATTCGCATTGGCATCATTTGGATCTGTGACGTCTACCTGCAATGCGATGAAGCGGCTTTCAACTTCGGCAATAACCTGACTGTCCTTGAATGTGGATTTCTCCATCTTCAGGCAGTCGACACACCAGTCAGCATAATAATCTACAATTACCCCATGTCCGCTTGCAGCTGCCTGCATGAGATGTTGCTCAAGGTCACTCTCGGTTGCGATACGATCAAACAGGTGGACGCTGGATATCTCTGGTGCACTGCCCGAACCGTCACTGAAAAGGTGTTCGGGAATCGGTCTTAGCAAATCCCGTTGCCCCATAAACCCTCCGATCAGTGCACAAATCCCCCACACCAGAAGTACGGCTCCCAGGCCTCGTAGAGCGACCTTGAATTGATATCCGGCAGTTCCAGTTTCAGTGCGCATTTGCATCAAGGCATAGCCGACCATGATCAGGTAAGCACCCCAGATCAAGAGAATCGGGATTTGCGGCAGGGTCTGCAAAAGATAAATGGCAACGGCGATCAGCAAGATGCCAAACAGGGATTTTATGGACTCCATCCAAGCACCTGCCTTGGGAAGCAGGTACCCGGCACCGAGACCGATGGCGATGAGTGGCAAGCCCATTCCGAGAGCCAGGACAGCCATGGTTTGTGCGCCGAGCACCGGATCACCCGAAGCTACCGCTATTCCCAATACCGAGATCAGGACTGGTGAGACGCATGCGCCGATAATTAGTGCAGAAACGAGTCCCAGCAAAAATACCAATGGGATAGAACCGGTCAAATTGCCTGATTTGTTCTGGATTCTGGATTGCAGTCCGCTTGGCACCTGTAATTCATACAGGCCGAACATGGATAATGCCATTAATACCAGAATGCCTGAGAGGATTCCAATTGCCCAGATGTTCTGAAAATAGGCTTGGAGTTGATCTCCAGTCGCTCCAGCCAGTACCCCCATTGCGGTATAGGTCACCATAGTCCCCAATACATAGGACAATGAGAGCGAAGCCGCTCGCAAGCGGGTGATTTTTTCACCTTGCCCAGCGATCACGCTCGATAGTATCGGGATCATTGGCAATACACAGGGTGTGAAGGTCAGCAATATGCCGGCGATGAAGGCGCCAGAGAGTATGACAATCAAGGAATGATCGCCAGTCGAGTCCTCGGTTGAAGCGAGGGCTGGTGTAATGATGTCCGCAGCCATGACCGGTGCGATGAGATTGAATTCATGGGTGACGGGCGGATAGCAGATCGCACCTTCCGCACAACCCTGATAGGTTAGGGTAACAAGGACCTCACCGCTTGAACTATCTAGCGGCCGATTTGCCGAGAAAGTAAAATCGGTTCGGTAGACATCGGTACTTCCAAACGTCGGGTCTTCATATTTTTCCGGGATTTGGGGTATCGAAACCGCAAGTGGCTTGTTGCCCAGCATGATTCCGATCTTGTCCCGATAAAGATAATATCCCGGTTCAACCACGAAGTTGCCGGAGATGGCTTGTGTATCTATGGACAGGCTTTCGACCTTGAAGGCATCATCAACCTTGAGAAATTCTGGCTGAGAGAAGGATTTGGCCAGCAGGTCACGCAACAGGTTGACATTGCCGGCTTCCGTTTGCGGAGCTGGATCCGCTGAGACTGGGGTTGTTGCCTGGGATGTCGTTTCGCTGGCGGCGAGCCTGATGTTCCCGCCAGAACTGGTGAAACGGATATTGTGAGTGATTGGTGCATAACAAACACCAATTGGTTCATTGCAGCCCTGTCCCTCTGCGACCAGGGTGAATTCGCCCTCGTTTCCGGTAATGCTGATGCGCACTGAGAACTCATTTTCATAAACTTCCGTGATTCCGAACAGGGGGTCGTCTTTGGATATGCCTTGCGGGTACTGCTGGATATTGAGGGTGTAGCTGTCATCATTGACCGCAAACTTCAACTTGTCCCGGTACATGTAGTAATTTTCTGCAATTTTCCATGTTGCCTGAATTGTGGAAGTCCCGGCTGGTACGAGTTCGAATTGAAATGCCTCGTTTTCCGGCAGCAATTCAGAGTCGTCGAGTCCCTGTGCCGAAACCACCCCTGAAAGCAGGGACAGAATCATGAACGCAAGATAGAAATGACGGATTTTGCCAGGCATTTGTTCAGTATCCAGAGTTCTTGACCAGCCTGGTACAGGACTTGTTGAACAGATCGAAAACTTCCGGACCGTCTAGTTCCATGATCTGGTCGATGACCCATTTGTTGGTCTGATCTTCGCCAAGAATATCACGGATGCGTGCCCCGAGCAGCCGGTACATTTCATAGCCGGGTTGCTGATCGACATATCTGAAACTGGACAGTGCATTTGTGACTTGGTTTAAGGCGTTCAAGGTCTCCTCCATGTCGGGAGACCTGTTGAGCAGTTCCATTGTATTTTCGGCGTAATGTCGCAGACAGTTCAGCGATAGCGAATTTATGAATTCACTTCGATCATCATCAGGGAGTTTGTCATGGATGAGTCGGTCAGACAGGTGGATCTGGAAGAACAGGAATTCCCGTATGACTGCCAGTCGCTGTTCGTCATTGAAATAGACAAAATCCTGCTGATGCAGGTTTTTCGCGGCGGATAGGGCAATGCGCCAGCAGATGGCTGAAAATGCATTGGCCATTTCGCTTATTGAAATTGCTCGTTCCTGTGATTTCCAGGCAGTGCGAATTCGGGCTTTCTGCAACATGATGAAGCATGATCCGGGTTGATCGGGAATTGTAACCCGCATTATGCGGATCAAATACGGCGATTGAAGGAGAAGGGTTATAAATCAGGTAATACCTTGACAGGAATAATGGCAACCCCAATCCATTGTCCTGAATCGGATGTCTGTCGAGGGATTTGCGGTTCGGTTAATTCGAGCTTATGCTGTTGGTGTTAGCTGCATCCAGACTTTTATGCGGGAGGAAGATCCCGCAACCGAGCAGGCCATTGGTGCCGAGACCATTTTCCTGGATGCGGACTGATTCATTGGGTTCAAGATCCGCAAGCAGCACGCTTCTTGCCGGGATATTTTGATTTTCGCACGAAATTTCATGTGCAAGACCGCACAGCAGCTTGTTTGGCTGTATGTCAATTCGAGCGAGCAAGCCGATTACGTATTCCTCAAAGGCTTGCTCGTCTTCTACCTGATGGGCATCCATTGAGCGGGCAAATACGGTACTTGAGGGTAACAGACGGTATTGTTCAGCATCACCGACCAGGATTGAACAGCCGGCAAACGACAGCTCTTTTCCGGTCAAGGCCAGGGCATCATCAATACGGTTGACCGGTAATCTCAGATAAAGCCGAGTGCGTTGAGAGAGCTGTATCAAGTTGTCTGAATCAAGTGAGGGGCGAATCCATCCGTTTGCAGAGGAAGCAGAATGAATCGAGCGAATAGCAGCTTGCGGTTCATCAATGAGCCAGGGCAGAACGCCGAGAATCTGTTTGGACAATTCCCAGGCATGGTCAACCGGTATTTCGTGACAGGTTATTCGAAATGCGCAATCCTGCACCCGTTCATTCATTTGGAAGGATTGGTTCCCGGTTGTTTCTTTCCAGAGCATCTATCTTCAGAATCCTTGGTTAATCCAAGTGTATCATGCTCACCCAGATGAAAGGCCGCTGCATGCTTTCACGAGTTTTGATCTTGTGGTTAGTTCAGCCCAATCGTTCGTTAAAGCGTATCCGATAGAGCAGTCGTCTTGAAGTTTTCGGACATGAATCAAGATAACCTTGCCTGCAATGCAAAATGTTATTGCACAAAACGCCTTCTCCACTGCTCAGCCGCACTGTTATTTTCCAGGGCAGGGGTCTTGAGAGCATTGCGTTCAGGAAAGCGATGGCCTTGGTGACCCCGGGACTCTGTTTCCAGATGACATGGCGCTTGCGCTGGGTAAACCTCATGTAAAGACTGCCATTATCATCCCTCGAATAAACCGGTCCATGGAAGGCTTCACGTACAACTTGATTCTGGTCAACATTTTCTGGAATTGTCATCACATCTGGCAGGCACAGGCTATCAAGGAGGTCGGGAGCATGCTCCTGCATGCAGATAAACAGCATCTCATGGTCAACCAGGCTGTTTCCGCCCCCCGATTTTGCCTGACGGGCACAATGCATGACAAAACTGCGGACCTTATGGTTCTCCGGATAATAGTAGCCGTCAGTATGCCAATTCAGGGGCTTTGATGTATATGGGATATAACGGCTGGGATTATCGCAGTCTGCTGTCCGGTCGTATATGCAAGAGACATGATCCTGCCCGGATTCCGGATTGCCGATTGTCGATACCAGGCCCAGCTGCCGGCATAGTGCCATGACCGCTTGCGGAGACTCGGAATATTCCGGATCGAGTCGATACAACACGACATTCCGCTTTCGAACCTGATCCGCCATGTGAATATATTCCTCTTCCCTAATCCTGTACGGATCGGCAATGTTCACGGGAAAGCCTGCATGTCCGGATCGGTATCCATCCAGTTTCCTTTTTTTCCATGAAAGAAAATCCCCAGTGTCTGGGAATATGCTCGATGCGTTTGTTGAAGAGTCCATTGGGATGTCTTGCCGTACCGGGATTTATTTCGGTTTGTAGCTTGTTGACTCGCGGCGTTCGATCAAGCGGCCCCACCAGAAATTGTAGGGGTGAATCAGGTCGGTAGGAGACTTCCCGTTGACCAGCTTTCTTTGCTGGTTGTGCCA
>JAPYNK010000092.1 GCA_028285825.1 Arenicellales bacterium
CCATTTGCCAAGGGTGGCCTGTTCGGTGAGATTATTGAAGTCATGGGCGAGAGTATCGACCCCATGTTCCGAACGACCATGATTCTTCATAAATATGGCGTGCCCCACCTCTGGCCGGACGATGTGATTGATGAAAGTCGGATTATCGAGTCCGGTCATCACCCGCCCACTCCCGATTCAAGTCGTCAGGATCTTCGTGGTATTCCATTCATGACCATAGACGGTTCCGATGCCAGGGATTTTGATGACGCGGTCTACTGTTCGGAAGAGAATTCCGGGTGGAGACTGATCGTGGCGATCGCAGATGTCAGTCATTATGTCGAGACCGGAAGCGCACTTGATCGTGAGGCATACGAAAGGGGGACGAGCGTGTATTTCCCGGATCAAGTCATACCGATGCTGCCTGAAGTTCTCTCCAATGGAATTTGCTCGTTGAATCCCGGTAAAGACCGAAACTCCCTGGTTTGCGACATGCGAATTGACAGGCAGTATCACGTTTCAGGCTACCGTTTTTACCAGGCAGTCATCAAGTCTGAGGCCAGAATGACTTATGAGGCTGTTGAAGCTTTCTTGACTGGAAGTGCCGGGAAAAAGAGGATTGGGGACGGGCAGCGGGCAAAGAGCATTCAAAGCCTGAAATCAGTTGCCGCAGGCCTTGAGTCTGATCGAATGGCTAGTGGCTCGATCACGTTTGAATTACCGGAGGCACGAATACAGCTTAATGCGGACGGACAGGTGGGTTCGGTCGGAGCGAAAAAGAGGTTGCTCTCTCACAAAATCATTGAAGAATGCATGCTTGTGGCTAACCGTTGTGCTGCTGAATTCATCCATCAAAAGTATGGGAATCGTGCCTTGTACAGGATTCACCCCGGGCCTTCCCCGGAAGACATCGTTGCCTTGCGTCAGAACCTGCAGGGTTTGGGGGTTTTGCTTGATGGGGGAAAACAGCCAGTTCCGATGGATTTTCAGAGGCTGCTTGAAGGCGTGATGGACAGCAGGCAGTTATTCGATGCGGTCCAGATCCTGTTGCTGCAACGTATGGGGCGAGCAAGCTACAGTCCTGAGTTGTCCGATCATTTTGCGCTTGGATTTACTCAATACACTCATTTCACATCTCCGATCCGGCGTTACGGTGACCTGGTTGTTCACCGGCTGATCAAGACATTGATTAAGATTCCTTCCTGCTCCGGGAACTCTCCATCCTTGCTGGGTCTTGATGAAACTTCGTTGCAATGCTCAATGACGGAGCGGCGAGCGGATGTAGCAGTCTATGATGCCATTGCCTGGTTCAAGGCCCTGTACATGGTGCATCGGATTGGCAGGCATTATTCAGGGGTTGTTACCGGGGTCAGGGAATTCGGGCTTTTTGTTCGGCTTGACGAGATATTTGTTGATGGACTGGTCCACATCAGCAAGATCGGTCAAGACTATTATGTATACGACGAGACCAGACAGACGCTTTGCGGAGACTCTACCGGGGAGACTTTTCGGCTTGGAGCCCGGGTCGAAGTGCATGTTCTGGACGTTGACCTGTCGGAATCACGGGTCAGCCTTTCGATTTATCGGGACTGGATGGCGGATTCCCGTTTAAGCTGACATGTTGCCGGATATTTGCGATTTGATGATGCTTCAGCAAAATCATTGCCGCTCGGATTCGATTGCAGGTACGTGAATTCTCGAAAACAGCCTGTTTGCCTGGGCATCCATTCGGTCATGGCGAAGCTTCGGCATCAACGTTCAGTGTCCAAACTGTATCTCAGAGATGGATCATCCTCGGCAAAACTGAATGCTCTGGAACAACTGGCGACAGGGCAGGGAATTGAAGTGGTTCGGTGTGAAAAAAACATGCTTGATGAACTGTCCGGACACGGTGCGCATCAGGGCGTGGTTGCCGAATACAGCCCTCGTTCTGCAAGTCAGGGCAGAACGATCAGGCAGGTCGTGAAGGGTATCGACACTGATAATGCCCTGATACTGATTCTGGATCATCTTCAGGACCCGCAAAATCTTGGCGCCTGCCTGAGAACTGCCGAATGTGCAGGGGTAGATGCAGTGATCTTGCCCAGGCATTCGGCGTGTCCGGTCAATCAGACCGTGATCAAGGTTGCTTCGGGTGCGGTCGAGTCCTTGAATATTCTTTCGGTCTCAAACATTGTCAATGCTCTTGAGGTTTTGAAGAAAAACGGATTCTGGGTATATGGGACCTGTGACAGTGGAGAAGCCGAACTTTTCGAGACGGATTTTCGTGGTCGGGTCGCATTGGTGATTGGCGGTGAAGGGCGGGGCATGAAAAGACTGGTGGCGGAGGCCTGTGACATGCTGGTACGGATTCCGCTATTGGGCGAGTTGGAGAGCCTGAATGCTTCAGTGGCTACCGGGGTTTGCCTGTTCGAGATTCGCCGTCAGTTCGCAGCGAGTAGGCAGTAATTGTGAAAAAATACGGTTGAGGCAGCGTTGATCCTGCCCGACTGGATTGTCATTGACTGGAAAATGACTGCCGATTCGCTGCAGTCCCGGAAAACATGTGATTACCGGAACAGTGCGAGGTACTCCCCGTATCCCCGAGTTTGCATTTCCTCCTTGGGTACGAAAGACAATGCGGCTGAGTTGATGCAGTACCTGAGACCGGTTGGAGCAGGCCCATCTTTGAATACATGTCCAAGGTGTGAATCTCCATAGCGGCTCCGCACTTCGGTTCTGGGATAGATTAACTTGTAATCCGTTTTCTTGACGATGAAGTCGCTGTCAATGGGTTCCCAGAAACTTGGCCATCCGGTTCCCGACTTGTATTTGGTCGTCGATGAAAACAGCGGTTCACCCGACACGATATCCACATAGATCCCGTCATCCTTGTGAT
>JAPYNK010000093.1 GCA_028285825.1 Arenicellales bacterium
AAGCTCTGACCATACCGTTTAATTCCTGTCAGGTTACCTGTACTGAAGGAGTTGTCGAAGAAATTGCACATCGTGCGTACAACTACCCTTACTTCATGCAAATATGGGGAGACTGCATTGCAAGCCGGCTTTTTTTAACCGGGTCTCGCAAATTGAAGATGGATACTGTCCGGGAGGCTGAGCTTGCCGCGGTTATCAAATGCACCAGTATTTACAGACAGCGCTACAATGAACTGGATAACATGGGTTTTACTCTGGCTACTGATATCGCCAGTGCCTTCAATGAATCCGGCAATCAATACATACCTGTACAGGAGTTTGAGAAATTGGTTGGAATATCTCTACAGAACAGGGACTGCCGGTTAGTCGTGAAATAGTTCAAGAGAATGTTCAGAAGCTATCGCATATCGGGTATGTATGGGAGATTGCCGTTCCAGGTGAGGAGGAAGGGGAAGATCCGTTGCTTTGTTATGAGCCGGGCATTCCAAGTCTGATGAGATTTGTCGGAAGACAAATGCGGCCTTGATCCCAAAAAAGCCTCCTCATTCTCGATATGAAGGGGGCAAAACCGTATTTGACGTGAGTTCTATCTGATGTGCAAGTCGAAAATGGGTTGAATTGGGGGAATAAAAATTGTGGTTGTAAATTCATTGTTCTTTGTATAGACTTCGTTCCATGCATTACACAAGTACAGTATTAACTCTCACCCACAAGATCGCTTCCGGCGAATGCTTGCTACTGCTACTGCGCCCGGCGGCGCAGTAATCTCCTCTCACAATTCTATCTGTCTTTTCTGATTGGCGACAAACCAGTCAGAAGTCACCTGTAATTGTCCGTTTTTTGGTTAGCAAAATGAAAGAAAAACTTGTAATTTTCGATACTACCCTGCGCGATGGGGAGCAGAGTCCCGGAGCCTCCATGACACAGGAGGAGAAAATACGAATCGCCCGTCAACTCGAGAAAATGAAAGTTGATGTGATCGAAGCCGTCTGAATCATCGCGTATTCATACTTTCATCGCGACTTCGCCAATCCACATGAGAAGCAAGCTTCGCATGTCAGCTGACCAGGTAGTGGAAAATGCCGTGACAGCTGTTGTCCAGTCACGACAATATACTGATAATGTCGAATTCTCGCCGGAAGATGCAGGTCGCTCGGAATTCGACTTCCTGTGCCATATCATCGAAAAGGTTATCCATGCAGGGGCGACCACAATCAACATCCCGGATACAGTCGGATACAACTTGCCGGGGCAGTTTGGCAGCTTGATTCAAAGACTCATCGAAACCATTCCGAATTCAGACAAGGTAGTCTTCTCGGTTCATTGCCACAATGATTTGGGGTTGGCCGTGGCAAATTCTCTGTCCGCTGTCATGGCTGGTGCCAGACAAGTCGAATGCACGGTAAACGGTCTGGGTGAGCGAGCCGGCAATGCTTCATTGGAGGAGATTGTGATGGCTGTACGAACCCGGCAGGATGAATTTAACTGCAATACAGGTATCGATACGACGCAGATTGTCCCGGCAAGTAGACTGGTTTCCAACATCACGGGATTTCCGGTACAGCCGAACAAGGCAATCGTTGGTGCGAACGCATTTGCCCACGAAGCAGGCATTCATCAGGATGGAGTGATCAAGGCCCGGGAAACCTATGAAATCATGCTGGCGGAAGATGTCGGCTGGGGCTCAAACCGAATGGTTCTCGGAAAGCACTCCGGTAGGCACGCATTCGTAGACAGACTCAAGGATTTGGGGTTTGAGTTCTCAAGTGAAGATGAGATGAATGATGCTTTTCGCCGTTTCAAGAGAATGGCAGATAGCAAGCATGAAATTTTCGATGACGACCTCCAGGCCTTGGTAACCGAAACAGGCAATCGTGCCGAAAACGATCATTTCACCCTGAAACATCTCAAAACCAGTTCTGAGACCGGCACCTTACCTTCATCAAGAGTGGTGATTGAGATTGATGACAGGGAAGTTGTTTCCGAGCAATCGGGCAATGGAGCCGTTGACGCAACCTTCAAGGCAATTGAAGATGTACTGCATACCGAAAGCGCTCTTCAGCTATTTTCGGTCAATAGCGTGACTAGCGGAAGCGATGCTCAGGGAGAGGTCAGCGTTCGCCTTGAAAAAAATGGCGAGATATTCAATGGTCATGGCACCGACCTGGACATTGTTGTTGCATCAGCCAGGGCATATATTAATGCTGCCAACAAAATCTTCAGTCAGGAAACCCGAATCCACCCGCAACGAGTCTCCGGAATATGAAATGACAATACTTGATCAACGTCGCTCCCAGATGCTTGGCCAGATGGGGATAACGATCTGGAAATCTCGCCCGTTTTCAGACCATGACTCAAATGGGGAAGAGTTGTCAAGTGAAGATGGAGTTGAGGTTGATGAAGATCCCAACGTCACCAATGTATTGGAACCTGAGCGGTTTACAAGTCTTGAAGAGGTCGCATCGGCAGTGCGGGGATGTCAGCGGTGCCCACTGTCGCGAGAAAGAAAGTATGCCGTACCCGGTACAGGCAGCCCTTCAGCGGACTGGATGTTCATTGGGGAAGCTCCGGGACGGGATGAAGATTTGCAGGGAATGCCTTTTGTAGGTCGTTCGGGTCAATTACTGACTTCCATGATCGTTGCTTTGGGGTTGACCCGTGATCAGGTATTTATTGCGAATGCCATAAAATGCCGACCACCAAACAATCGAGATCCGGTGGAGGATGAGGTTAACCGATGCAAACCCTATCTCAAGGCGCAAATTTCCATGATTCAGCCCCGTGTGATTGTTGCACTCGGCAGAATCAGTGCTCGCCTACTGCTCGATGCCCATGAAAAAACACCGATGTCTGAATTACGTGGAGATGTACACACATACGAAAAGACGGGGATACCGCTGATAGTGACGTATCATCCTGCATACTTGCTTAGAAGCCCAGATCAAAAGCGCATTGCATGGCAGGATTTATTATTGGCCAGATCTCAGTTGAGGCGTGGATCAGCTTGAAATTCCTTTCAGTGAGTTGAAACTTAGACGGCCAAGCCGTCTTTCTGGTTGTTCAATGCGTTCGTATTGACTGCTTGTGTCATATCGCCAATGGCTTGTTAGCCTGCGTCATCTCGAATGCTGATCATTGCAAAGTATTTTAACTGGCGAACATGCGCAGCTGGATTGACACTACTTTCCTACTCTGTTTTGGCTGTGATACGGTCTATATTCCATGGAGGCGACAAATTTACCTGAAATGTTTCGGGCTTTCCTTTTCTTGATCTGTAAAGGTAAAAACTCTAATGGCCTGTGTTCTGCTTGAGAATGCTATTCCATTGTCTGGTTGACAGTCGTTAGTGCCGGTATCGCCATCAGGGTCAACTCTGCCCCCTGGCTTGGTTGATTCCATGGTCAATGGGTATCGGATCCGTTGTCCAAGAGACTTCCGAAATGCAACGATTATCGATTGGACTCTTGAACTCTGCAGTAACTGTTAGCAGTATCGGGCTGCTCCTTAAATGGAATGGCCACAACTGCCAGGGTTAACCCTCGAAAAAATTATTCCTTTCTGATAATCAGTTTTTGTCCGTGTACTAATTCAGAAGATGGGTCTAGATCATTCATTTCCAGGAGTTTTTCCAGGGAGATATTGAAAAGATCGGCGATTTTTCTGGGACTGTCGTTTTTCCTCACGTTATAGATGCCGTCACCAACGGTGAAGATAGATCCACCTTTGTCCCAGCGAGCAACCAGCGATGCAGCAGTTCTCGAGTGAAGTTTTTCGTCCGATGAACCGCCTTTTCCCGGATCCTTCCCTTCCTTCAAATTGAAGGGAAACCCGCCTTCATCGATTCTGGGTATCGGGATTTGGAGCATCTGATCTGGAAAAATAACATCTGAGGTCAGGTTATTCAGCTGCTTGAGTATTCGGACATTGGTGTTGTATTGGGCGGCAATGACGCTTAGGCTCTCTCCTTTTTCGACACGATGAACGTCCCACTCCAACTGTCCTTGATTCACTGTGTCTTCCAACTTTGAAGCCAGTTCGATGGGAACTACAATTTGGTGGGGACCGGTTGGAGGAGTTATGCCTTGTAAGTATCCAGGATTGAGTTCCTTCAGGTCGCGAGGTTTAAGGGAAAGCAGCGAAGCCATCGAGGTCAGGTCTGTTTGAGATTCGGCATCAATCACTGCAATGGTTGCCGTGTTGGGAATGGGGTGAAGAGTGACTCCAAACTTGTCAGGGTCCGCGATGATATTGCGAATTGCCAGAAACTTCGGCAGGTAGCTGCGGGTTTCCCGAGGTAGTTTCAAATGGGGGTAGGTTGCCGGGCGATTTGCTCGCAGATTGACATTTATCGCATTACGCACACGGCCTTCTCCTGCATTGTAACTGGCCAAGGCCAGTTCCCAGTCATTGTCGAACTCTCTCAAAAGAACGGTAAGCAAGTCCAGAGCCGCCCGAGTAGATTCAATGAAATCCTTTCGTTCATCGATCCACCAGTTCTGTCTTAGACCGTATTCTTTTCCAGTTGAGGGCATGAATTGCCATAAACCCGTGGCTTTTGCAGTCGATACTGCAGTCGGTTTGAAGGCACTTTCCAGCATTGGAATAATTGCGAAATCATAAGGAAGACCACGCTTCCCAATCTCCTCCACAATATAGGGAAGATACCAATAGGCACGTTTCGATACTTGTTCTAGATAGTTGTTTCTCTTGCCATACATTGTCTCGAATGTTTCAACGAGCGCGTCATCGGGGTCGGAATACTCGAGCTCAAAATTTTGCCGCAAGAAATGCCATAGATTCATGTCTCCGGTAAAAGGAGCTTGAATGGATCCCGTAATCTCCGGGTTGAGATAGGCCTTTTCCATCTCCGGCTGCTTTTCAGAAGCTGTAGCGGGAAGTATCTGGTCGATGCTTGATCTTGCGATCAGCCGGTCCCCTGAAGCAGGCATTGACAGGCCAAGCAGCAGAGGCAATGCCACTGACAATTTTTTCCAGCATACAGTCGAATCAATCATTGGATATCCATTTCAAAATCGTGCATAAGTTCTTTCATTTACGGGAATTCTGGAATCCGCAGTTAGATTCGTGCCAGGCAATGCGGAAGTTCTGCAATCTGAATTTATCGAGAGCAGGGCGAATCACTCGATGCATGTATTGTAACGAATCGAACCCGAGGATTTGCTTCGAGCACTAAACCAGACAGTATATAATATGCTTTTTTCAACCCAAACTTAGTAATGAAAGATCCCGTCAGAGTGTCAGTGACCGGTGCTGCTGGCAATATTTCCTATGCTCTATTATTTCGAATCGCGGCAGGAGATATGCTTGGAAAAGACCAGCCTGTAGTACTGCAGTTACTGGAGATTATCCCTGCCATGAAAGCCCTTGAAGGTGTCGTCATGGAGCTGGATGATTGTGCCTTTCCTCTGCTTTCCTCGGTAAACATTACAGATGACCCGGGAGTTGCATTTCGCGACTCCAACATTGCGATGCTGGTCGGTTCGAAACCAAGAGGGCCAGACATGCAGCGCTCTGATCTAATCAAGGACAATGGAGCGATATTCTCGTTACAGGGAAAGGCGCTGAACGACAATGCTAGTCATGACGTGAAAGTAATTGTTGTGGGCAATCCGGCAAATACCAATGCATTTATTGCCGCCAAGAATGCACCGGATTTGAATCCAGCCAATTTCACGGCCATGATGCGTCTGGATCACAATCGCGCCTTGTTACAGTTGTCAGCAAGGCTGAATCTGCACCACTCTGAACTCAGTCAAATGACCGTTTGGGGTAACCATTCTGCTACCCAGTATCCTGATATTACGAATGTCCTTGCCAATGGGGTAGCGATTTCTGATCAAGTGGATCAGGATTGGCTCATTAACGATTTCATGCCGACAGTGCAGAATCGTGGTACGGCGATTATCCGCGCCCGGGGAGCATCAAGCGCCGCATCAGCCGCTTCAGCTGCAATTGATCACATGCGTGACTGGGTGTTAGGCACACCCGAGGGAGACTGGGTCAGCATGGCAATTCCTTCGGATGGCAGTTACGGTATTCGGGAAGGATTGATGTATTCCTTTCCGGTGACCTGTTCAGATGGCAGCTATCATATTGTGCAAGGCCTTGATATCAGTGATTTCAGTCGTGAGCGCATGATTGTAACCGAACAGGAACTGATCACCGAAGTCGAAGCGGTTCGTCACTTGATATAGCATGATTCACGAGTATGCATGATCAAGCTCGAATATCTTCTTGCTACCGGAATGAGTGAGCGTGGATCCTTTCCATGACGCTGGCTAATGGAGGTCAGCGTCATTATTCCGGTTCATAATCGCCGGCAGTTGATTGACAGGGCGATTCGTTCTGTTCTCGCTCAGACCTATCCTGCGATTGAAATACTGGTTGTCGATGACGGATCGACCGATAATACGGCTGAATTGGTCATTAATGACTTTCCTGAAGTCAATTTGATACGACAAAAAAACCGGGGAGTCAGTGCCGCCAGAAACTCTGGCATTGCCGGATCAAGAGGTAACTGGCTGGCCTTTCTGGATTCCGATGACGAGTGGTTGCCGGATAAACTGAAATCACAAGCCGAGCTGTTATCCCATAATCCAGAGAGTCGAATTATCCATACGGATGAAATCTGGATTCGAGATGGAAAACGTGTTAATCCGGGAGGGAAACACCGAAAACCAGGCGGCTGGATTTTTGACAGTTGTCTGCCTCTGTGTTGCGTATCCCCATCGTCAATCTTGATTTCCCGGTCTGTGTTCGATGAGATTGGCAACTTCGATGAATTGCTGCCTGTTTGCGAGGACTACGATCTTTGGCTGAGAATGTCTGCTCGCTATCCCTTCCATCTCGTTAATGAGCCTCAAATCATAAAATATGGCGGGCATGCAGATCAATTGTCGAAGCGGTACTGGGGTATGGATCGATTCAGGGTACAGTCAATACTGAATCTTCTGAAGTCCAGGCAGTTGAATCCTGGCCAAAGGCGAGAGGCGAGGAAGGCGCTATCGGAAAAACTGTCAATTCTGGTCAATGGCTTCAAGAAACGGGAAAACCATATTGACGCCGAACATTACCTCCAACTATTGACGGACTGGGCGCTTCCATGATATTCATAATCACTGCTTATCGCGCTGAAGCAGAGCCTTTTCTCAAAACTTTTGACTTTGACGTGGATAAGTCAGTTGGTGACTTTCAGGTTTTTCGGTCAGAGGCCATGGTCCTTGGTATTTCTGGCGAGGGAAAAAAGTACTCCGCAAAACTGACTGAATCACTGATTTCAGGTTATGTTCATGCCGCAGGCATTGAAAGTTCATTCTGGCTCAATTTTGGAATTGCCGGTTCAGGCTCTCACAGGCTGGGCACCCTGATTTATGCCGATCAGGTCATTGATGCAGAAAGCAATAACCTGTGGGATCTATCTGCCCGGGATTTTTTGGATTTCCCCGTCATGACAGTCAAGACCGTTACCAGGCCATCCCGCGAATATCAAGAGAAAGTTGCTTATGACATGGAGGCGTCCGGCATCCTGCAGGCCTTGTCGAAACATTCGCTCACGCAGCAGGCGCTTGTTCTAAAACTGATTACGGATGGTCCGGATTATCCATTCCACCGGGTGGCGAAATCTGATGTCCTGGAATTTTTGACTGCTGCCGAACAGAAGCTCCACTCGATTATCAACGCCTTGCCGTCAGGCGGGTAAACCGCTTATCGATAATTGGAATGTTGCTCGGTTTGCACATTCAATTAACCGCTTTTGCGGCCTGCATTCATTGGATTGACTCCAAGTGTTATATACTTCGGCAATTGATCAACTATTTCGCGAGAAACCCATGCTAAAAATATTCACGATACCGGTAACTCTACTGGTTGTTCTCATGAGTTCCTTTTCTCTTTCTGCTGCTGACGACGAAGAGCATCAAAGAATCATCGAGAAACTGAAAGCCATGACGTCCGGGGAGGCCATGATAGAGAATGTGGAGAATTCTGATGCAGAAGGAGTCTATATCGTAACCATGGATTCTCGCGAGTTCTTCATCTACAGTAAAGATGACTACCTGTTGGTGGGCGAGCTCTATGATACGGTAAGACATGTCAATGTTGGACAGGAGCGCACCAACACAAAAATTGCAAAAGCCATCAGCGAAGTACCAGAATCGGAAATGATCATGATGGGCGAGCCGCTTGAAAAATATATTACGGTGTTTACGGATACCGATTGCTTCTACTGCCAGAAATTCCATACGGAGATCGGAGATTTGCAGAGTCAGGGAATTCAGGTTCGCTACCTCATGTTTCCCCGCTCGGGCATTGGCACTGAGAGCTACTTTGAAGCAGTTTCAGTATGGTGTTCAGAGAGTCAGGCGGATGCAATGACACTGGCCAAGGCAGGAGGTACGGTTGATCCTGCAGAGTGTGAAAATCCGGTTGCAAGTCAGTATGAGCTCGGACAATTGATTGGCATTTCTGGAACGCCAACCATTATTTTGCAGAACGGCAAGGTGATTAACGGCTATGCCCCGCCAGATGTATTGGCTAAAGAGTCTAGCTAGAGCCTCGCGGCAAGACGGTTTACTCTTGTGCAGGGTCTGACCCCGATTCTTCAGAATCAGCAGTGTCTTCATCTGGCTCAGGATCGGATTCCGGCCGAGGAAGAGGGACTGAGCTCTTGAAATAGCTGATTTTTTCATCAGTGAATTCAATGAAGAGCGTACGGCGAATGACGCTGCCAGTTTCTCCATCCCGAAGAAAGTAATAATAGTCCCAGCGATCGCGGTTGAAGGGGTCAGTGATCAGTGGTTCCCCCAGAATATCGGCCACTTCTTCCTTGGTCATGCCCAGAACAATCAAGGCGAGCATCTCGTCGGTTAGTTCATTCCCTTGCTGAATATCGGGTCGATACAGACATCCTGTAGCTGTCATGACCAAGGCAGCCAGAAACAGGCAAATTTTGTGCTTGAGCTTAATCATTACATGCTTATTGGAGATATTTGACCATTGCGATTTCATCGCAGTTATTGAATTTTCTGCAGTGGACACAGACATTCCAGACTTTTTCGGGTAACAGGGCCATATCAACGACCTTGAATTCCAAATCCCGGAAAAATTCAACGACATAAGTCAGAGCCATCAATCGGGTCAAACCCAGCTCAATCGCTTCTTCTTCCAGTTGTTGCACCAGGCGTTTACCCAGACCATGGTGTTGACAGTCAGGGTGAACTGCAAGACTGCGGACCTCTGCAAGTTCGTGATTATAAATCATCAGTGAGGCACAGGCAGCAAGGCGTCCATTATCACGAATGATCCGAAAATTCCTCAAGGAATGATAAATGTCAGTGCTGGAACGAGGCAGAAGAATACCGGTTTCCGAATACATCATGAGAAGTTCCGAAATCTCGGGAACGTCCTCAAGCATTGCCTGCTGAATCGTCAGGT
The DNA here is from genome assembly GCA_028285825.1 of Arenicellales bacterium. GTDB lineage: Bacteria > Pseudomonadota > Gammaproteobacteria > Arenicellales > Poriferihabitantaceae > Poriferihabitans > Poriferihabitans thioversatilis. The sequence goes on from JAPYNK010000093.1 coordinate 9,454, forward strand.
CAGAAAGTGCATTCATATTGAGCCTGCCGAAATCAGTAGTTGCCTGGCATGGGTCAGGGTTTGTGAGGTGACTTTCTCCCCGCTTATCATTCTGGCAATTTCTGCTATCCGTTCCTTGTCGGATAATTTACGGATCATGGTTTCAACACCATCGTCTATGCTCTTGGTAACATTGAATTGGTGGTTTCCATGAATGGCAACCTGAGTCAGGTGTGTAACGCAGATGACCTGGCCTCTTTCACCCAGTTCACGCAGTTTCTGTCCGATGGTGTTTCCCACCTCTCCCCCGATTCCGGTATCGACCTCGTCGAAAATCATGGTCGGCGCACTGGATTCCCAGGCCAGCACAACTTGTATGGCCAGTGATATTCTGGATAGTTCCCCGCCAGAAATTGCCCTGTCTAGGGGTTGAGCGGGTATGCCGGGATTCCCAGAAGCCCGGAACTCAACCGCTTCATTTCCATGTCGCGTGATTCCATCCCCCTTTTCGGGTTTCAAGTGTATTTCAAAGCATCCCCCCTGCATGCCAAGTCCGTGGATTATGGAGGAAATGTCTTGTTGGAGCTGACTTGAGATCTTGCGCCGATTGGCGGAGATGGTTTCGCAAATCTTGAAATACCGTGAACTTTCCTGTTCCAGCTGCTCCTTCAATTCTTTGATTTCGGTTTCAGGATGGGCAAGATTATCCAATTGCTTCTCCAGGTTCTTCAGGTGTTCTGCAAGCAGTTCGGGCTGAATCCTGTGCTTGCGTGACAATGAATGGTATTCAGAGAGTCTGCTTTCAATATATTGCAGGGACTCTGCATCGAGTTCATTGTCATTGATGAGCGGTTCGAGCTGTTTGGATGCCTCTGCAATGTTTATCTGTGCCTCGGAGAGCATCTTTCTGACTTCAGCCAACTCGGGGGCAAATTCGATTAACGGGTCAAGCCGGGATACATGCTTGGTGAGACGATCATTCACACTCTCCGTATCACTACTGTAAAGCTGCTCATGAATATCCAATGCAGCAGAAATGAGTTCGACTTGATGTGCGCCTCGCCGCTGCCTTGATTCCAGTTCAGTCCATTCACCATCCTTGGGGTCGAATCTCCCGAGCTCATCGAAATGGTGTTTCAGTACCTCGAACTGCTTTTCGTCAGCTTCGCTTTTCTCCCGGAGATCCCTGATTTTCTGTTTTAGGTCACGAATCTTTTCATAGGATGTGCCGGCCTTGAGTATGATCCCGGTATTTCCGGCCGCTTCATCGAGCATATTTCGCTGGACATCTCGCTTGAGAAGCGATAGGTGTTCATGCTGACCATGGATATCGACAAGTAATTCTCCCAGTTCGCGGAGTTGTGAGGCGGTCGCAGCGTGATTATTGATAAATCCACGGCTTGATCGGCCTTTGCGCAGTATCCTGCGTAAAATGCAGTCCGCCCCGTCATCCATGCCCTGGGCGCATAGCCATTCGAATGCAGGGTGATTTTGCGACAGGCTGAACCCCGCCTGGATCGTCGCAGACTCCTGTCCATAACGAATTTGTGATGCGGCCGAACGATCCCCGAGGAGCACATTGATCGCATCAAGAATTACTGATTTTCCTGAACCGGTCTCTCCGGTTAAGGCAGTAAAGTTCGCTTCAAACTCTATTTCAAGGTTCTCAACGATTGCGAACTGGCGGATTTCGAGCCAGTCGATCATGCTATCCGTGCCAGCCGAGTTTGTTGTAGAGAGTTTCAAAATAATTGAAACGATCCGATTTGACCAGCTTCAATTTTCGCTTCGCCCTGCAGATATCAATGATTTCAGACCCGTCAAGCTCCATCAGCATCACGCCGTCCAGGGCTAGATTGGGAGGAAACTCGTTCGGTTCAATGTTCGAGATATGGATCTTGTCGGTTTCTGATAGCAATATCGGTCGATTACTCAAGGTGTGCGGGCAGATTGGCGAAAGGCAGATAACCGGCAAGTCAGGATAAATGATCGGGCCTCCTGCAGAGAGGGCATAGGCTGTTGACCCGGTTGGTGTTGAAATGATCAGTCCATCACCTCTCGGCTTGGCCACGTACTGTTCATTGACATGGATACTGAATTCAATCAGGCGTCCCATGTTTCCTTTTGACAGAACAATGTCATTGAGCGCGGTACTCGATAGCACCTTTTTGCCTTCTCGAAAGACCCTGCACTTGAGCAGGGTACGCTGCTCAACATGAAAATTGCCTTCCAGGATTGAACTGATGGACATTTCGAAATTTGAAATGGGAATATCGGTCAGAAATCCGAGCCTGCCAAGATTGATGCCAACCGCAGGCACTCCGAATTTTGATAGCTCGCGGGCTACGCTCAACATGGTTCCATCGCCCCCGACAACAATCGAGAGATCCAGCAGTCTGTCAGGGGGATCATCCTGGTCTTCAAGGCGCATTCCATCAATCTGAGAGGATGTGGTATGGCCCAAATAGACGGCCAGATTGTTTTTCTCAAGGAATTTTTTTACATGAGTTACGGCATCAGCGACGCTGTAGTCATTGAATTTTCCAAATAGGCCTATATTTTTAATTTGCACGACTTCTGGGCTTGACTCGGTAGAATAGCGTACATTTTACAATCGCATTGCAGATTTTTGGATTATGAATTGCCGAGATCGATCCGGCAAGGCTGTATAATTTAATTCGCTGATGATGACAAAGGCGTGGAGTCCGCTTTAACAGGCAGTAAGCGCATCGATAAATTTGTAGTATGGAAGAATTTGATGATTCATTCAGATCAAATGGTGTTAAGCGAGAGAGCAACCTTTGTTCTTGACAAGCTGGTTCGCCACTATATTGATGATGGTGTGCCAGTAGGCTCAAGAACTCTCTCCAAACTGCCTGCTCTCGGACTCAGCTCGGCAACAATCCGCAATGTCATGGCTGATCTTGAGGAATGTGGATTCATTCATTCCCCGCACACCTCTTCTGGCCGCATACCCACTGCAAAAGGGTACCGGTTCTTTATCAACAGCCTGCTTAAGGCGGATTCCATCGACAGCGAGTCTTATCGGGCGATATCCGTGAGATTTGAGGGGGTTGCGGATCCATCTAGCATTCTGGTGAACGCGGCCGAACTGCTTTCTCAAATAACTTCTTTTGCTGGTATTCTGTCGATGCCTGATGCCCGTTCAACCTGCATTCGTCAAATCGAGTTCATAAGGCTTTCCAAAAACCGGGTTCTGGCGATTTTGGTAACTGAAGACGGTCAGGTGCAGAATAAGGTGCTGTCAACCGAAATTGACTATACCGGTTCGGAGTTGATTGAGGCGGCCAATTATTTCAATCACGAATACAGTTCAAAATGCATATCCGTGGTTCGTCGCAAATTGCTTGCATTAATGAAGAAGGATCGCAGGCAGATGAAGAGGGAGATATCAACTGCTGTCAGGATGGCTAGCCGGCTGTTTGAACAGGACACAACGGCTTCCGAGGATGTATTGATCAGTGGAGAGAGCAATCTGCTTTCGATTACTGATTTCACGGAGATGAACCGATTGAAGACACTTTTCGAGACCTTCAGGACCAAGAAAATCCTGCTTGACCTGCTTCAAAGCAGCCTGTCTGAGTCAGGAATCACGATCTTCATTGGTGAAGAGTCGGGTATTGAGCCGTTACGCGACTGCAGTCTTATTTCGGCACCCTACAGCCAGGATAATCAGGTTGTTGGCGTACTGGGCGTGATCGGTCCCACCCGCATGCATTATGAGGAAGTGATCAATACTGTTGACATTACGGCCCAGATTGTCAGCAATGCCTTGAGCATGCAGTATTCCGCATGATTCTTCGGTTGAGGCATGGCAGAAGAGACCACTCCGGAAAGCCTTTTTGCGCAGTATGGGTTGCAAAGGATCTGGCCGATTCACGAATGGTCGCCCACACGGGAGATGGATATTGATCTGTCGATTGATCGATCGGGCAAGTGGTTTTACAAGGGTTCTGAAATTACCCGGGAGAGGATGCTGAGATTCTTTGCATCCCTGTTGAGTCTTGGAGACGATGGGTATTTTCTGATCACGCCACATGTCAAGTATCGGGTATCGGTTGAAGAATGTCCGCTGCTGGCTGTCGATATGGAAGTTCAGGGACAAGACGAACAACTCCAGATCTGCCTGCGAACAAATATGGACGACATTGTCCGGGTTGACAGGGACCATCCGCTTCGCTTTGAACATGACGTGGCTACCGGTCATATTGTGCCGACCGTGCAGGTCAGGGGCAAACTCAAGGCGAAGCTCACTCGGTCGGTCTACTATCAGCTTGTGGATTTGGCTGTGGAAACACCCCGAGGGTATCCGGATAACGAATCAGATTTTCATGTCTGGAGTAATGGCGAACGTTTCCAGATGGCTTGAGCGAACGTTTCGTGTTCCATGAGAGTTCGCGGTCTCGCGCAGGGTTTTGCCACGCGGCACTCCGGGGTTTTTGCTGGCCAGGTGTCCGGTTTCATGAAAGCCTGCAGAATCCAGGTGCAACGGTTGTCAAGAAGTTTTTCGTGCAGCGTCGAAGGAATATTCTGGCGTATATTTTCGTGGGAATTCTGACGGCGGAACCATGTAAAATACACGATGTCTTCTATACTGGCAGTCATGCCCAGGCTGATTCAGGCATGCGGCTTGGCATGGACAGGTTCTAAAGCACGAACGCTGAGGTTCTATACTGGCAGGTGGTTGTTTATAAAAAACGGCAAGACTTGAATTATCGACACTCTTGTGGGTTCCCTATTCACACAACAATTTCATGAAGCAAAAAATGAGCTGGCAGAGAAACATTTTACGTGTAGATTTAACCGAGGGGACTGTATCGACAGGGCCTCTGAATATGGAATGGGCCAACGATTATCTGGGGGCGCGTGGACTGGCTACCCGGTATCTTTACGAGGAAATGGATCCGGCAGTGGATCCTCTCAGTCCTGAAAATGTATTGATTTTCGCGAATGGTCCATTGGGCGGCACCATGGCGTCAACCAGTGGACGCTATGTTGTAGTGACCAAAGGACCTCTAACCGGTGCCATCGCCTGTTCCAACTCGGGTGGAAAGTTTGGCGCCGAAATGAAATATGCGGGATTTGATCTCATGATCATTACCGGAAAATCAGAGCGCCCTGTTTATCTGAATATCTCCAACAATAACGCTGAAATTTTGCCTGCAGAAGATATCTGGGGCCAAAGTGTCTGGGTTGCCGATGAATGGATACACAGGCAGCACCAGGAGCCTGAAATGAAAATCGCAGCAATCGGGATTTCTGGAGAACAGGGTGTTCGCTATGCCTGTGTGGTCAATGATCTGCATCGTGCAGCTGGACGATCGGGAGTTGGAGCGGTGATGGGAAGCAAGAACCTGAAGGCAATTGCGGCTCGTGGATCGCTTGGGGTGAATTGTGAAAACCCGAAGCAGTTCATGTCTGCCATCCAGAAGACCAATGGCATTCTGCATGGAAGCGGGAATCGACGGGGTTTGGCACGTTATGGCACGCTTGCCATGCTGGACAGCATGCAGGAGTTCGGTGGACTTCCAACCCGAAATTTCCAGGATGTGACTTTCAAGGGCGCCGACAACATCAACCATGACTCGGTCACTACGAAAAACCGCAATGGGCATGTCAATCTGATTCGAAATGCGGCCTGTTTTGGGTGCACAATCGGATGTGGGCGTATCGCACATATCGACCCAAAGCATTTCAGTGTCAAAGACCGCCCCGAATACCACATTGCTTCGGGAGGGCTGGAATATGAAACTGCTTTCGCATTTGGTCCTGTTGTTGGCGTTGATGATCTTGATGCATTGACCTTTGCCGGGTTCATGATGAATGAGCATGGCATGGACCCGATCTCATTCGGGGTTACTCTGGCTGCCGCAATGGAGCTGTATGAACTGGGCGTGATCACCAAAGATCAGACAGATGGGGTTGAACTCCGTTTTGGCAGTGCAGAGGCATTGGTCACCATGTCTGAGAAGACCGGAAAGCATGAAGGCTTTGGCAGGGACCTGGGCCTGGGTGCAAAACTATTATGTGAAAAATACGGCCGCCCCGAACTGGCAATGGTTTCCAAGGGGCAGGAGTTTGCAGGTTACGACGGTCGCTCCATGCAGGGGATGGGTCTTGGTTATGCAACCAGCAATCGAGGTGCATGTCATTTGAAGCATGATACCTTTGAAGAAGATTACCAGACCCCGGGAACAGTCGGTAAAGCCGAAGCCTGTGCCCGAACCCAGGACTTTGTTGCGATGGTCGACTCGACCGGCTTGTGCTTGTTTACGACAGGTACGTGGGGGTATGAAGATTTCGCAGCAATGGTTGATGCTGACCTGCCCGGCGAATGGACTGTTGAACGTCTTCGTCAGACCGGTGAGAGAATCTGGAATCTCGAGAAATTATTCAATCTGAAGGCGGGGTTAACCAAGGCTGACGACACATTGCCCCCGCGCATTCTCAGAGAACCGGCTCCCGCAGGATTTAACAAGGGGGGTGTCTGCGAACTGGATGTAATGCTGCCCGAGTACTACAAAATCCGAGGATGGTCGCAGGAGGGGATTCCGGGTGCCGATAAATTGGATGATTTAGCCATACAGGCTTGAACCATTATTGGGTCTGTTCCTGAAGTAGATGCTCACTCAGACTGACGGTGCTGAATCCGGCATCCACATAGGTGATCTCGCCGGTGATGCCGGATGCCAGGTCCGAGCATAAAAACGCGGCGGTATTGCCAACCTCGTCGATGGTGACTGCCCGGCCCAGCGGTGCAACCTTCTGGAAATGACCAAGCATCGACCTGAAGCTCCTGATGCCAGAGGCCGCCAGTGTTCGTATTGGGCCGGCTGATATGGCATTTACCCGGATATTTCGACTGCCAACGGATTGAGCCATGTAGCGCACATTTGCTTCGAGACTTGCCTTGGCCAGTCCCATGACATTGTAATTCGGCATGGAACGGACGGCACCGAGGTAGCTCAAGGTCAGCATGCTGGCATTTCTTCCCTGCATGAGCGGTAATGCGGCTCTGCCCATGGCAGAGAAGCTGTACGAACTGATGTCATGAGCCAACGCAAACCCTTCTCGGGTGATCGAGTCGAGATAGGTTCCATCGAGTTCCTCTCGATTGGCAAATGCAATGCAGTGGACAAGTGCATCGAGGCCATCCCAGTACTTTCCAAGATGGAGGAATAAATTGTTTATGTCGTCATCGCTTGAGACGTCACAGGGCAGGATGATGTCTGAACCCAGCTGACCGCCCAGATCAGCAACTCTGGATTTCAGTTTGTCGTTGGGATAGGAAAATGCAAGTTCAGCACCTTGCCGATGCATAGCCTGGGCAATGCCCCATGCGATGGATCGGTTATTTGCGATGCCGCAGATTAGTGCTTTTTTTCCTTCAAGAAAGCCCATGTTCAGGTCAGATGGATTGATTCGTGACTGACAATAACAGCAGGTATTCTACACCACCCCTTCGAGATTGACAGAGAGGATGGAGTGTTTCCCGGACGTGGAGTTGCATCAAGTCAACACCCATGATCTGGATTGGCGATACGCTAGATGTGACCTTGTCGGCAATTATCCGTCCTGTCGCAGGGCGAAACCCTGGGTACAAGGACGTTGCATTTGGCGATTGACCCGCACAGGGGAAAGGTCTGTTCGACTCATATCCGGGACGGAATCGGAAAAGGGTCGTGGCTCCGTTTGGAAATGACGGACATGTCGCGCAGAAAGGGGTGGCCGAAGACCGCCCCTTCGAGTCATTTATCAGGCCGCAGTCGCTGCCGCGAACCGCTGACACAGGCCGGCTTCAATTTCGCCGGTTCGCCATCGTCGGTCACGTAATCGGTACGGGCTATCCACAGAAGGAGTTCCGTCGGGATGGCGACCAGTCTGGAATTCTCGCCAGGCAAGCGGCTTGTTCCAGCCGCTTCCATGTCCTCTTACAGGCTTCGCATAGACTATGAACATGTGCCTCGTGTAGTCCTGAAGGCCGCCGTAGCCGAGGTTGGGGCAGGTGTAGTTGATCGTGCCAGGCGTGCCGGCATCGAAAGTGTAGCGGAGTGTGAGGTCCTTCGCGCCCAGCTTGCCAATTTCTTTCGTGGCAATGATGTATGCCCGCCACCGCTTGCTGCGATTGTTGGAACTGGCTGGAGCTGGTTGTTGGGCCCACAGGGTCAAATATTTGGGATGTTTTTGAAATATTTTGAAACTCCATTGCTCGACATGCCATTCAAGGATACCATATGCATATAAACTCGTTTGGGGCATGATTGATCGAGATATTTCCCCTTTCCTGATTCGCTTGTTCAAGCAGTACCCATTTGTAACCGTGAACAGGCCGAGGCAGTCGTGAAATATCAATCAGTTGGTGCTAGAACTTCTTGACAATTCCCATCTGTTTAACCGCATGGACAGACCGAGTGAATTTTACGAGACAGAGAGCAGGGCATTGTCAAATATGAGGGCGAATTTTTTCGTATGTGCTTTACCGATTCGGGAAAGGCATAAATTGAAGCGTTGGGGAAAATTGAAATCGGCCTCTTTTTATTGTTCACAACAGGCATGAATTCCGATTTAATCACCGTAATATCCGACCGGTCCGATATCAAGTACACTGAATGGATATCAAGGATTCTGGGATCCCGGATATATCTGGGATCACCGGGAAATCAATCAGCGAACAAGACTCCTTTTTTTCTTCGTGTTTCTGGGAACAGGATTCAACTGGAATTTCCCGAAGGCAGATGCAAACCCTTTATGCCAGTTATTGCTCCCGGTCTTCCGGCAAGAGGCATCGATCCGTTGCTGCGAGCAATTGGGACCAAACAGGGTAAGGTGATCGATATGACTGCTGGATGGTGTGTCGATGCCTCGAGAATTGCTTTTTCGGGCTGCAGCATTGTTGCTTTCGAGAATAGTCCTCTGGTTTATGTCCTGACGCAAAATGCCATTGAACATTGTCGACTTCCTCTCATCAAGCAACGTCTGGTTCTGAGGCATGAGGACAGTATCCAGGCATTGCAGTCGGGAACCATGGATGCTGACGTGATTTACATGGATCCCATGTTTCCCGCACACAAGCGTAATGCAGCTTCACCAAAAGCAATTAGCCTATTGAGGGAGCTGGTCAACCGTCCCGACCATACCCAGTCATTCGAAAAGATGTTTGAGTTGGCCATGAGCTCAGGTGCTCGCCGTGTCGTCATAAAGCGACCACATCACTTCCCCGCAATACAGAAAGGCAAGGTAGGCGAGATCAAGAGCAAGCAGGTTCGCTACGACATCTACTTCCCGGGATCGAGCATTGCGTATTGATTCTGCACCATTTTACCTCAATCCAATTCCTGAGCCGGGATGTTACGCGGAAATTGCCGGACCCGAGGCATTCCATGCCGGCAAATCCCGCCGCTTGACAACCGGCGATCATTTGTACTTGATGGATGGAAAGGGAACGATGGCAATGGCCAGAATTATCAATCAATTGCCCCGGGGCGGCGTTCTCAAAATTCTGATTGTAGAGTCAGAGTGCCATCGGTCTCCTGATCCGCGGGTAATGCTTGCAAGTGCTATTGCCAAGGGTGATCGTCAATCCGTTCTGCTCAGCATGACCGTGCAAATGGGAATAAGTCAGTATATCCCGCTTGAATGCACGCATAGCGCGGTTCGCTACACGCCAAACATGCAGAAACGCTGGAAAAAAGTAATTCTTCAGTCATGCAAGCAATGCCGGCAGCCATACATTCCGGGAATCAGTCAATCCATGACCCTGGAAGGGTTATGTCAGTCAAATGGAGAATCCATGTCAAAAGGCACCTGCCTGATAATTGCAGGTGATCCTGAAGGCGAATCAATCGAATCTCTCGGTCCATTGAATCTCTCCATTCTTGAGGAAATCATTCTCATGGTGGGGCCCGAAGGCGGATTCAGTGATTCGGAAAAACAATTCTTGAGGGATCAAAAAATATTAGAATTGCGTTTGTCAGAGCACACTCTGCGAATTGAAACTGCCGCCATCGCAATTTGTGCGGCAATTCGTCAACAAATTATCTCCAGACGCTGAAAGGACAGAAATCACATGCAGCACCCACAAAATCTGGTTTGGATAGACATGGAAATGACCGGTTTATCTCCAGAAGATGACCGCATTATCGAAATTGCAAGCGTTGTTACTGATGCCAAATTGAATATCCTTGATCAAGGTCCGGTACTTGCAATAAATCAGTCACTGGAACGCCTGATTGGAATGGATGAATGGAATACCCGCACTCATACCAAAAGCGGCTTGATTCAGAGAGTTCGCGAATCGAGCGTCGATGAACAGCATGCCGAGACCGAGACCTTGAAATTTATCAGGCAATATGTGCCAATCAATGAATCGCCCCTGTGTGGCAACTCGGTCTGCCAAGACCGCCGATTCATGCATCGATACATGCCGGAGTTGGAGAAGTATCTGCATTACCGCAACCTTGATGTCAGCTCCGTCAATGAGCTTGTTCGACGCTGGAGGCCAGACCTGGTCAATGTTTTCAGGAAGCGCAACACGCATCAGGCCCTTGATGACATCATGGAATCAATAGAAGAACTCAAGTTCTATCGAAAGGCATTCATTAATGTTCTGGAGCCAGGTTACGACCATGTTGTTTGAATGATCAAATTCGGGGTGGTTCGCTTTTCCGCTGCCCGGCATCTGAAGTTTGCCGGCTATTCGGGGATTGTTCATGTTGCTCGAGCGCCCATGCAACATGGTCATCGACTAGCTCTGAAGTCTGTCCTCGACGTTTTCTCAGGGTTTTCACGATCGCTTGCGAAGTCGGGGCATTGCCAAGGGCCACCGCAATATTGCGAAGCCATCGCTGGTATCCAATACGGCGAATCGCCGACCCTTCCGTTTTGTTCAGGAATTCCGGTTCGCTCCAGCCAAAAAGGTCGATCAGGCGCGAGTTGTCGAGAGCATGTCGTGGTGCAAAATCAGGCTCACGGGCGATCTTGGCATATCGATTCCAGGGGCAGGCAAGCTGACAGTCATCGCATCCGTAAATTCGATTGCCGATCGATTTTCTGAACTCGACCGGTATGGGGCCATGCAGCTCGATGGTATGGTATGAAATACAGCGGCGGGCATCGAGAACATAGGGGGCGATGATAGCCTGAGTGGGACAGATATCGATGCAGGCACGACAACTGCCGCAATGCGGACGGGTGGGTGCATCAACTGGAAGGGGTATATCCGTATAGATTTCCCCTAAAAAAAACCACGAACCTTCACGCCGGTCAAGCAGATTCGTATGCTTGCCCATCCAGCCGAGGCCCGATTTTTCTGCCAGAGGCTTTTCCATGACCGGAGCGCTGTCACAGAAGACCCGATACCCGAATGGCCCAGTTTCCCGTTCGATTCGCCTGGCAAGCTTGCGTAGCCTGGAGCGTATGACCTTGTGATAGTCTCTACCTAATGCATAGCGGGAAATATAGCCCATATGTGGCTCTTCAAGCACCGATTTACTCTTTGACATCGGTTCAGGCATATAATTCATTCTCGCTGAAATAACCCGAATCGTACCGTCAATTAGTTGACCCGGTCTAGTGCGTTTTGTGCCGTGCCGAGACATGTAATTCATTTCACCGTGGTATTGGTTTTCAATCCACTTCCCCAGGCGGGTTTCGGCCTGCTCAAGATCAATGCCCGACACGCCAATCTGGTCAAAGCCCAGTTCATTACTCCATTCGCGGATTGCATGGGCAATTTGTCTAATCTTTTTCGGGTTCATGGAGAGACGGTAAGGCTGCATGGATTCACATTGTCATTTTTCATGCGACATTGCTGGTATAGTGAAATCACTTTCGAGACATGCTCAATCCTTCCATGACAGAATGATTTCCTCATTGATTGTATATCATTGAAAACCCTGACTGATAGCGGATACTGAAGAAAGAGAACATGGAGACATTGCAATGATGGACAAAGGTCGTCTACTTCGAAATACCACCGCAATCATGTTGCTTGCGCTCGTTATTGGCATATTGGCATCAGTGTCATCCATTGCCTTTGTTTCGGCGGTGGTTTGGCTGAATGAGATCTTGCGGGTATCTCTTGAGGCCAGAGAAGAAGGGATTCGATCAATTGTGGACATGGGCATGTTTGTTCTGGTTCCAGTGATTGGGGGACTGCTGGTTGGTTTCATGCTGAAAGATCTGCCCGAAGGGCGGCCCGAGAGTCTTGTGCAGACGATCAGAATGTCCCAATCCATGGTCTTTAAGCCATCCTTCAAGGATTCTTTCAAGACGGCAATAGCTGCAGTGGCGACCCTGGGCAGCGGTGCATCAATGGGTCAGTATGGACCTATCTCCCATATCGGTGCAACGCTGGGACTGGCCATGGAGCGGACTGGTGGAAAATTCGGCTTCACTTCAAATATGGGTATTGGCTGTGGTGTTGCCGCTGCCATATCCACTGTCTTCAATGCACCCATAGCAGGCCTGGTGTTTGCACATGAAGTCATTATTCGGCATTTCTCGCTGAAACTGTTTGCCCCAATCTCCATTGCAGCGGTGGCCGGGTATCTGCTTGCCAATCATGTGTTCGACCGACACCAGGTGTTTCCTGTTTCAGAAGTGGGAGCTATCAAGCCGGAAGAGTTTCTGGCCTTTGCCCTGATTGGCGTTGCGGGGGCATTGATTGCGACCGTATTCGTACGCATGATGCTGTATTTCACCGATGTTTCAAGACGCCTGAACGCTCCGCTTTGGCTGAAACCCGGCATTGCAGGGGCCGGTATCGGGCTGGCTGGGTTGTGGGTACCGGAAATTCTCGGAGTTGGTGAACCGGTAATGCAGAAAGTGCTGGTTGGAGCAGGATATCCGGGTGATGAACTACTGCTTATTCTAATCATGAAGCTGGTCATGACTGCGATATGTTTCGGGTTTGGCATGGCCGGCAGCGTCTTCAGTCCATCTTTGCTGTGCGGGATCGTTTTTGGAGCGCTGGTCTCGATCATCAGCGCTTCAGTGATGGGTACGCATTATTCATCAGCAACGCCCTACATGGTTTGCGGCATGGTAGCGTTGGTAGGGCCGGTCATGGGCTCGCCGCTGACCGCGATACTGATTGTGTTTGAATTAACCCGAAACTATGATCTGGCAGTTGCGGCTATGGTGAGCGCGGTGTTTGCCAACCTGATAGGGTACCGGTTGATAGGCCGGTCAATGTTCGATGCACAACTTGAACGGCAAGGCCTGGATCTTAGCATGGGGCGTGAAAAGGTCATCTTGAGTGATCGCAAAATCAATGCCTGGATTTCGGATGAGTATTCAAGGCTGACCGGTGAGTCCAGTCTCGCCAATGCAAAACGGGTTATCCTGGATTCAGGGAAAACGAATCTCTACATTGTGGATGGCAGGCAAAGATATTTAGGGGTGATAACGTTAAATGATATTGACCATGAGGAACGAAATGGATCGAGTCTTTCTGGTCTGGAATGCGGAGATTACTGTACGGGACAGATACTGTTTACTCCGGATATGTCGATATGGGAAGCCATGGAGAGAATTCGGGATTTTTCCGGGGAAAGCCTACCCGTAGTAGACAGCAAGGATGGCAATAGGATGATTGGGGTAATTTATGAAGCATCGCTGATTACCGCTTATGTCAAATCCCTGGAAATTGCCCGAAGTGAAGAGCATGGGGCAGGATGATGGGAGATATCCTCGGAGATCAAAAATGTGCAAATTATTCATTCAGGGCATGAGAGAAAACAACCAATGATTCCTTTAAGCAGTTCGAACAAGCATCTCCTTACCGCAAGGCAAGTCCGCGAATTTGAACGGGTCGTGATTGAGGAGCATGGAATACCCGGAAGTGAGTTGATGGAGAGGGCAGGCAAGCGGGCGTTTCACCGTATTCGTGAATGCTATGGGGGTATTTCAAGTCTTCTGGTGTTGTGCGGTTCGGGAAACAATGGCGGAGATGGCTATGTGGTGGCTCTCTGCGCTTTATCGCAGGGGATTGATGTTCAGGTTGTTTTCACGGGAGAGCCAAAAACCAGAGATGCCAGGCTGATGCATCAAAGGTATCTTGGGCAGGGTGGAGTGGTCAGGCAATACAATCCAGGGGTCGAGACCATACCGGATGAAGGCGATGTCATTGTCGATGCGATTCTGGGTATCGGGGTTTGGGAATCTCCCCGCGGGGTTGCCGGCGTCCTGATTCAGGATGCCAATGAAGATTCACGTCCTGTTGTAGCGCTTGATGTTCCATCTGGACTGAATTGCGATACGGGCGTGGCTTATTCTCCCTGCATTAAAGCCAGTGTCACCGTGTCGTTCATCGCCAGAAAGATTGGTTGCCATACTGGAGATGGATACGACTTTTGCGGGCACTTGATCCATGAATCGCTGGACGTGCCTTTTGATGGAAATGGGTTTGCCGAATCCTTCTCGGAACTGGTTGTACCATGGGAGCTGCCGCCACGCATTCATAATTCACACAAGCGGTCGTATGGTGATGTGGTCATTTTTGGCGGTTCAAAGGGAATGTTTGGCGCAGTTCTGCTTGCCGGTCGTGCTGCAATGCGGGCGGGATGTGGACTCGTGACTGTTGCGAGTACAAAGGAACATGCAGGTGTGCTGGCAGTGCATTGCCCGGAACTGATGAGCCTGGACCTTGCGGAGCATGATCAGGTCCATAAGCTGCTGGAAAGGGCGGATACCGTGGTTGTTGGCCCTGGACTGGGCAATGGGGTTTGGGCACAGGACGTACTGAAGATGGTTAATGATTATGACGGACCCATGGTTGTCGATGCGGGAGCGCTCCGGTTGCTGGCTGGCCCCGAATATCGCCAGAAGCGCGATAACTGGATTTTGACGCCGCATCCGGGTGAGGCAGCAGGCTTGCTGGATTGCGATACTTGCGACATCCAGAATGACCGCATTGAATCTGCCAGGGAGATTGCCGGCCGCTATGGAGGAATCTGTATATTGAAGGGTTCCGGAACAGTCATCGCCAATTCACGATATCGTCAATCCTGCAAGATTTGCGATCGTGGAAATCCCGGCATGGCGACGGCAGGAATGGGAGATGTGCTAAGCGGCATACTCGGTGCATTTTTGTCGTTTGGATGGCCCCAGAATGATTGTGCCGAGTTTGCGGTATGGGTTCATTCCGGTGCTGCTGACCTTGCTGCGCGACGTTTGACTGAATACTCGCTTGTTGCTACCGACGTGATTGATTTCCTGCCTGCGGTCTACAGGAGTATCTCCGGGGAGTCCTTACGGAAAGAAAATGGATGGGAGGAGTTTCCGGAAGCCCGTGACGGGAATTAACATCAGGATTCAAGGCATGCCGAAACGGTTATAATTGGAACCTGGTTTGTACTGCCCGGTTAAGGCTCGGACCCAGCGAAACTATGCTTGCACCATCTCATCGAATTGATGATGAGTCATCCATGCTTGAATTCGGTGAAACCCTATCCGATAAAATTGTACCCGGAGAGGTGGTCTACCTGATCGGCGAGCTGGGGGCTGGAAAAACCACTCTGGCAAGAGGCATTTTGTCAGGCCTGGGGTGCCGGGATAATGTGGTAAGTCCAACCTATACCCTGATTGAACCCTATGCGACTTGCCGCCATGATGTTTATCATCTTGATCTGTACCGTTTGAACAGACAAGGTGACATTGAGAACTTGGGATTGAGAGATTTGCTTGACGGGCATGCCGTGTGCCTGATTGAATGGCCTGAGAAGTTTGCCGGTAATTTGCCTGAACCATCCCTGACGATTCGCATAAGGATATTCGAACGAGGCAGGAAAATTTTTCTTGATCCAGACCTGATTTCTGCACCATGAAGCCATTGTCGATCATTAAACTGGTTTTACTTCTGGGCCTGGTCAGTGTTCCGGCTCTTGCAGAATCAGCAGTTGTCGAAGACATTCGAATGTGGCATGCGCCTGAGCGTTCACGTTTTGTCTTCGATATCGACAAGGAACCGGATTACAGGGTCTACACCCTAAAATCTCCAGACCGTCTGGTTGTTGATCTGGAACGTTCTGTGCTTGGCAGACCCATGCCGCCCCCGGATCAACTCGGCCCGTATGTCGGAAAAATGCGATCAGGCAACCCTAAGCCCGATACGCTGCGAGTGGTTTTTGAAATCTCGAAGCCAATTCGCTACGAATTACAGCTGTTAAGGCCGTTTGACAGATATCAATATCGTCTGGTGATTGATTTTTACGATGAAGACCATGTTGAGCAACCGGCACCGCCCCTGAAAAGCTCGGCGGTTCCGGGACAGCAGAGAGAACGAACGGGTGATATTCTGGTTGTCATTGATGCGGGTCATGGTGGCGAGGACCCGGGTGCCGTGGGCAAACATTCGTATGAGAAGACAATTGTTCTTTCTGTCGCGAAAAAACTGAAGAAAATGATCGATGGGGAGCCGGGATTGCGGGCTGAGCTGACCCGCACCAGTGATTACTACATCAGTTTGAGGCGTCGGATCATCATGGCCCGCAATATGAATGCTGACTTGTTTATATCGGTGCATGCGGACGGTCATCATAATACCAGGGCTCAAGGTGCTTCTGTTTATGCCCTGTCCCAAAGAGGAGCCACTAGCGAAACGGCGAGATGGCTGGCAGACAAGGAAAATTCGGCAGATCTGGCGGGCGGGGTCAGCATATCGGACAAGGATGATTTACTCGCTGAAGTCCTGCTGGATTTGTCCATGACCAAAACCGTGAGTGAAAGCATCAGCTTTGGCCGGGAGGTGCTTGATGAACTGAAGAAAATCGGAAAGATACATAGCAAACGGGTGGAACAGGCGGGTTTTGCGGTTCTGAAGTCACCGGACATTCCTTCAATTCTTGTCGAGACGGCCTACATTACCAACCCAAGTGAAGAGAAGTTGCTGGGAACCAAGTCACATCAGTCCAAACTGGCTACTGCAGTTACTAACGGCATCAAGCGGTATCTGCGCAAAAATCAAGGCATATATGCCTACCAGTACTGATTGGCAGTTTTTCCGACTTTACCCAGTTGTTACCCCTCCTGAATCGGATGCAAAATCAACCTCCTGCCGAAATCCGAATTCTCGATGACAATCTGGTCAATCAGATCGCGGCGGGGGAAGTGGTCGAACGTCCCTCATCACTACTCAAGGAATTGCTCGAAAACAGCCTGGATGCCGGTGCCACCGAAATTCGTGTCCACATTGATCGTGGCGGAATAAAGCGCGTTTCCGTCAGCGATAACGGATGCGGCATTCCACTCAGCCAGATTCCGCTGGCTGTTTCGCGGCATGCGACCAGCAAACTCAATTCCGCAGACGATCTGTTCAGCCTGACCACGATGGGCTTCAGGGGCGAGGCTTTGCCGAGTATTGCTGCCGTATCAAGGCTCAGCCTGAAAACCAGGGTGGTACAAGAGGATTTGGGACATGAATATCGTTCTCATGGCGGTACGCCATCTGGTGAGATCAGGCCCATGGCCCATGCGATTGGTACAACTGTTGAGGTCGAGGATTTATTCTTCAATACTCCGGCTCGACGGAAATTCCTGCGTACTGAACAGACTGAGTTCAACCATTGCGATGCCATAGTCCGCAGGATCGCACTGGGCAATCCAGGCGTGGCTATCGATTTCATGCGTGATGGAAAAACCGTATTTCAGGTTTCCAGAGCCCAGAATGTGGCAATCATGACCCAGCGCCTGATCAAGATTTGCGGTCATCCGTTTACCACTCAATCCATGTATATCGATCATGAGGTCGATGCCTATGCACTTGAGGGCTGGATTGGCCTGCCGACATTCTCAAGGAGCCAGAGAGACTTGCAGTATTTTTTTGTCAATGGGAGACCGGTTATCGATCACCTGGTCTCGCATGCGGTCAAAAGGGCCTACAGCGACGTGCTCTATCACGGGCGACATCCCGCATTTGTACTGTTTCTGAAACTGGATTCAAAACTGGTCGACGTGAATGTGCATCCGTCCAAGAATGAAGTCCGGTTCCGGGAAAGCCGAGCTGTTTATGACTTTATTTTCAGAATCCTGAACCGGGCCGTTGCAGGGATTTCGCCAGAGGAAGGAGAGGTCGCGCTGCCTTTGCCGGACACCGCTGGCAGAGCTCAAGCCCGCCCATCGGGCATTTCAGGCGGAACTCAGCAACGCATCAGAATGCCAGATCCGGATCAGACTTCTGCGGGTGGCTTGACCGCCAGCATCTGGGATATGGGCTTGAATCAGTCCAGGTCAAGGGACAGGGAGGATGAGGCTGTGGATATGCCTCCTCTCGGATATGCGATTGCTCAAATCAAGGGGGTCTACATACTTGCTGAAAACAGGGATGGATTGATTATGGTGGATATGCATGCTGCACACGAGCGAATAACCTATGAAGCACTCAAGCAGCAACTGGATGCCCGGGATTCGATGCCGGCCCAACCCCTGCTGGTTCCGATCAGGATTGCCATGTCCTTCTCGGAGGTTCGCTGTCTGGAATCCCATATAGATGAATTGGGCAGGCTTGGATTTGAACTGGAAGTGTTTGCCCAGGATCAGGTGGTAATCCGCACGGTCCCGGAATTGCTGAAGAACAGTGACATTGAAGCCATGATTCGGGATACCGCATCCGACCTTCTGGAGCATGGGGGTAGCGATCGCCCGCGAAATGAAATTAACGAAGTTCTTTCTTCCATTGCCTGCCACGGCGCAATTCGCGCAAATAGAAAACTGGAAATTCCTGAAATGGATGCATTATTGCGACAGATTGAGTCAGTTGAACGCTCAGGGCAGTGCAACCATGGCCGCCCAACCTGGATGAGTATTACAATGGCCGATCTTGATAAGTGGTTCATGCGTGGCAGGTAGGCTTTCCATGCCCATTGCGGTATTTCTGATGGGTCCGACAGCAGTCGGCAAGTCATCGGTCGCCGGTCAGCTCTGCAAGCATCTGGATGCGGAGTTGATCAGTGTGGATTCCGGCCAGGTCTATAGGGGCATGAACATCGGCACGGCAAAGCCGGACCGGGAGTTCCGGCAACGCGTTCCCCATCACCTGATCGATATTCGCGACATTACCGAGAGCTATTCGGCCGCCGAGTTCAGGGACGATGCCCTGTCGCTCATTGGATCGGTCCTGGCCAGAGGCAGAACACCGCTTCTGGTGGGCGGCACCATGTTCTATTTTTCGGTATTGGAAAACGGGATATCAAGACTGCCCGGTGCGGATCCAGCGGTACGATCCGAAATTGAGCGGATCGGGAGGGAAAGGGGTCTGGAATACCTGCACCAACAGCTTGCAGAGGCTGATCCAGTGAGTGCGGAGAAAATCAGGATCCATGATGCCCAGCGGCTCAAGAGAGCACTGGAGATATTCATGATTAGCGGCCGGTCTCCTTCATCGCTGATGGCAGAATCCCGTCCCCAGGGCATGCAAATTCAATATCAAAAAATCGCCCTGTTTCGTCCTCGCCCAATTCTGCATGAGCGGATCAAGGAGCGCTTTCTGGAGATGATCGAGAAAGGGCTGGTGCGTGAAGTTGAAACTCTGACCAAAACACTTGATACCCCTGAAATCCCGCCTTCCATGCGCAGTGTCGGATATCGTCAGGTGATTGACTATCTTAATGGCAGGTCAACCAATGCCGAAATGATCGAAAAGGGCATGGCGGCGACCCGGCAGCTTGCAAAGCGGCAGTTGACATGGTTGCGCAATCAATCCGGTGTAGCGTGGGTCAATGCCGAGAACCGGAATCCCGAGAGAGCGATTGCCGGATACCTGAAATCCCTGAATGGTGCTGCTGACGGGACTGGCGCAAGAGCAATCGGCGATAAATCTTCGGCTGCCTAGTCCTGAAGCAGGAGATTCGGCCGGTCAAGTCATCCAATAACGCGGTTGCTTGCATTGTTTGACAGTCGTTCAACAGCCAGTGAAAACAGGGCAGAAGCAGCAGGTGTCAACATTGTGGAAGCACGCTTGATGACACCGATCCGGTGCCGAATGATCGACTCACGCACCTTAATGCTAGCAAGATCAGATGGCACGCCCCACAAACAGGAAGACATGACTATTCCTAGCCCGACCCCGGCTTCGCATCAATGGCATTACTTGACCCAAGCTTAACAGCGGTCAAGCCACTGCAGCGGATATTATGCCTCGGGCCCAATATGGTTTTCCAATTTCAATTCCTTGAGCATAGCCTCCCTCATTTTGTACTTTTGTGCCTTTCCGGTAACCGTCATTGGCAAGTCATTGCGAATTCGTACATAACGAGGTACCTTGTAATGGGCAATTTGCCCCTTGCAGAAAGCAATGATATCCTGTTCGCTCAAGCCTTGAGAATCTACCGGAACTACCCACGCACATACTTCTTCACCCAGATGGTGGTCCGGGACACCGAACACCTGGACATCCTGAATTCCCGGATGCTGGTGGAGATATTCCTCGATTTCCTTTGGATAGATATTTTCTCCACCACGAATAATCATATCCTTGACGCGACCAACAATGTTGCAATACCCCATATTATCAATAATGGCCAAATCACCCGAATGCATCCAGCCATCAGTGTCGATTGAAGCCCTGGTTTGTGTGGGATCGTTCCAGTATCCCTTCATGACCGAATAGCCGCGAGTGCATAACTCACCCTGTTGCCCCACTGGTACCGTATTGCCCTCGCCATCAATAACGCGACATTCCACATGCGGATGGACCCGGCCGACTTTCGATACCCGCATTTCAATAGGGTCATCCAGATTGCTTTGAAAAGAAACCGGGCTTGTTTCAGTCATGCCATAGGCAATTGTAACCTCTGTCATGTGCATATCATCGACAACCCGTTTCATGGTTTCAATCGGACAGGGTGCACCTGCCATAACCCCGGTTCTCAGAGAGGTCAAGTCATACGAATCAAAGTCTTCCAGATTCAGTATTGCATTGAACATGGTGGGTACACCATACAATGCCGTGCAACCCTCTCTAGCTATCGCACGGACAGTATCTTTTGCTACGAAGCTTTCCGAAGGAAATACCATGGCCGCACCTTTGGTCGCACAGCCAAGGGCTCCCATAACCATTCCAAAACAGTGATACAGGGGAACAGGTATGCATAACGTGTCATTTTCCATAAATCCTTGGGCATCCGTGACAAACTTTCCGTTGTTAAGAATATTCCGATGGGAAAGAGTGGCACCTTTCGGCAAACCGGTTGTCCCACTGGTAAACTGGATATTGATTGCATCATCCGGGTTGAGATGGGCACTAATTTCTTCGAGACGCAAAATATGTGCGGGGCCGGACAAATCCATGATTTCGGAAAATGCATACATTCCAACCGGTATTTCACTCTGATCCTGATTTTGGATGATGATCGCATGTTCCAGATTCGACAAACTCGATTTGGAAGATCCGGATGTGAATGCATTCACTTTTAGTTGCAGGAGCATTTCAACATAATTACTGGACTTGAATTTCTGGGCCATCACAAGGGCCTTGCATCCCGAGGTTTCCAGTACATGCTTTAGTTCAGATATCCTGTAGGCAGGGTTGATGGTGACCAGAATCACCCCTGTACGGGCAGTGGCAAATTGAGTTAGCAGCCACTCATAGCGATTCGGTGACCAGATGCCCAGACGATCACCTTTCTTCAGTCCCAGAGCCAGAAATCCTGCCGCAAGTCGATCAATATCTGTCGCAAACTCCTGCCAGGTTTTCCGGATGTCCTGATCGCAAAACACCACGGCCGTTCGCTTGGAGTGGTTGCGAACAGTCTCGTTGACCAATTCCGGGATGGATAATTCGAGCAGGGGAGTTGTTGTATCCCCACTGACATGGGACATACCGGCCTGCACGAATTTGCGAATAGATTTTTGGCTATGGGTCATCGACGAAGAAGACGAACCTACGGGAATGGCTAGATGGTCAATCAGCGGTTTGGAAAGATCAGTAATTGGTTCGCTGAGCTTGGTCATTGGGCAATCAAAGATCCTGCCAGTTGGATGACTGTTCGAATTCGTATGCGGCCCGGTAAATTGTTGACTCATCCAGATGTTTGCCGACCAGCATCATGCCGACCGGTAGTCCGTCCCGGAGTGCACATGGAATACTCATCGCAGGATGCCCTGTGCAATTAAACGGCGCGGTATTGACAATCATTTCAAATGCTCTCTGAATATACAGCGATAGCGGTGCATCGGGCGGCGGCAGGGGGGTAGCCTTCATTTGGATCGTTGGCATGACCAAAAGATCAAATTGCTGAAAAGCATCGTCATAGGCATGGCGCAGTCTACGCGAGAGATTTTGTGATTTCCCATAGTACCGGCCCCTATGATGCTTGATAAAATACTCGCCAATCATCATGCAAATCTTGAGGCTCGCAGACAATTCATCAGCCCGGTTCCGCCAGTTGGCATAGTGGTCAATCAAGCCAGTTAGATACAATCCGCGGTAATTCGTTCCGAAGGCATTGCCATGCATCATTAAATCGGTGAGTCCCTCAAGTGCGATAGGTGTCCATATTGCGGCACCTTGTCGATGCATGGGAATCGACACTTCATCAATTGCTGCACCCATTGAGCACAGTAAATTTATCGCTGAGCGTACAGCCTCGTCAACGTCCGATTCACTGTTTGGCCACCCAAATCCTTCAGCGACTACGCCAATCCTCAATCCAGCAATGCCCTGTAGCAATTCCTTGCTGTAGACATGGGTTTTCGTATTGTACTGACGGGGGTCGAGACCGTCATCATAACCTGCGATAGCTTCGAGTAACAATGCGTTGTCACATACGGTTCGGGTCATGGGTCCGACATGATCGATGGTAGTCTCAATCGCCATAACACCGGTGTATGGCACCAGACCATGGGTCGGTTTCATTCCATAGCAGCCCGACCATGAAGATGGGATTCTGATTGAGCCTCCCTGATCCCCGCCGATTGCCATGGACACCTCTCCTGAACCGACCAGAGCGCCACAACCTGATGAAGAACCACCAGAAGAATGAGTGGTACGCCAAGGGTTCTTCACTGGACCACCGGCACTGGTATGACTACCTCCGGACAGACAGAGATACTCGCAATGCGCTTTTCCGATTATTCTTGCTCCAGCATCCAGAGTGCGGGTAACAATTGATGCATCAACATCTGGTACGTATCCATCCAGAATTGAGGAACCATTCATCATACGAACGCCGGACAGACATATCGTATCCTTCAAAACAATATTCTTGCCTTTGAGTGGCCCATCTGCGGCTCCTGGGATATCGCATTTCACGTACCAGGCATTCAGCGGGTTCTCGGATTCTGCTGGCACATATCCACCAGCTCTCGGGTATTTCACCACGGGTAATTCATCTGGCATCGCATTTACAACGTCATAGGCGTCAATCGTGGATTGAGCCAGATCTAGATATTCAGACAGGGCGTTTCGGTCGATATGAAAATGCAGGTCCGAGGAAATCTTTTCCATTTGATCAATTGTGGGTCTTGTTACTGCCATTTGTTTCTCTGGAATTGGTGCGGCCTTGACATCGATTGATACATCGGGATCATGGTTGGTTGTGGGTATTGAAGTATCGGACTGCAGGGGAGTCGGTTTTGATGGTTGGGCAATACCCGAAGAGGACCGTTGCTGATCTGTCACCCGGCCGTTTTCAATATGAAGGACACGGTCCGCGAGCACATTCAGGAAATCGATATTTTGTTCTACCATCAAGATGGTTAAGCCGGAATTTCTTGCGATTGAGGAGAGCTCGCTGGCAATTTCCATGACAATGGAAGGTTGAATTCCTTCTGTGGGCTCATCCAGCAGCAACATGACTGGATCTGCTGTGAGAGCACGAGCAAGCGCCAGTACTTGTTGCTCTCCACCGCTTAAGGTACCCCCTGCTTGCTTTATCAGTGATTCCAGAATCGGAAAGCGCGTAATTGCGCCTTCTAGGGCTGACCATTCATCCTTGTCCCGAGTGTCAGGGTTAAATGCAATGCCAACGTTGTCTGCGACATTTAAACTCGGAAAAATTCCCCGTCCTTGAGGAAGATATCCGATTCCCAGCCTTGCACGTTTCCATGTTGGCAGATGAGTGATGTCCTCACCGTCGAATTCGATGCTCCCCGAGAGTGGATGAATTAATCCAATCAGGGTGCGGAGCAGTGTCGACTTGCCCATGCCGTTGTGGCCGAACAGGCCAACACACTCACCTTCACTGACCTGCAGGTCGACGTCCCGGAGCACTGAAATTCCAGAGTAACCCGCACTCAGATTTCTAACGTTCAGTAAGTCGAGTGGAGCACCGTCTTTCATGCGGTTGCCTCTTTGCCAAGATACACTTCCTGAACTTTCGCATCATTGAACACAAAGTCTGGATCTCCCGAGATCAGGATTCGTCCTTTATGAAGGACACTGACCTGTTTGGCAACCATGCGTACAAATTTCATGTTGTGTTCAACCACCAGCAATGACATCTGCGAGGGTAGGGTACGCAATAGCTTTGCAAAATCTATAACCTCTTCCTCCGACAGACCGGCTGCCGGTTCATCAAGAAGCATGATGGAAGGTTTTGCAATCAAGGCTGTTGCAAACTCAACCAGCTGTCTTCTGCCATGCGCCATGGTGTTAACGATGGTCTCAGAATCTTTTCCAATACCGATATCTTCCATGATTGGTTCGATAATTTTCCGGCAGCTTTGACGGAGATACTTTCGTCTGGCAACAATCCAGAGATTTTCATAAACCGACAGCCCTTCCAGCAGGCTTGGTACTTGCGTTTTGACGCTGATTCCCCGTCGTGATACGAGATGCGGCGGCAAATGAGTTATTTCATTACCCTTGACCCAGATTCTGCCGGACATGGGACGGACCAGGCCGGCGATGGCCTTGAACAAGGTGCTTTTTCCAGCTCCGTTGGGTCCAATCAAACAGCGCAGCTCGTTTCTGTTGAGGATAAAGTCGACGCCGTCAACAGCAGCCACGCCGCCAAACTTGACAACCAGATCCTCAACTTGAAGTACGGCGAGATTTGACACTGGAATAACCTGTCAACTTCGCCTGGCGTTCATGGTTCGATTTGAATGGGTCTTCCATTTTTTGACCGCGGTCCTACTCATGAATCTTGATTGCGCGGCAGCACCGGCAATGCCGTTAGGAAACCAAATTACCACAAGGATCAAGAGAACGCCGAGTAGGAAATAATTATCCACAACACTCTGGTATCCGAGTAGCAGTTTCAGAAATACCAGCAAGATGGCACCGATGATCGGGCCGATTAGTGTACCGATCCCACCCACAATAGTCCATATGATGATTTCTGCAGATTGGGTCAGGCTGAACAGATTTGGCGTCACAATACCGGCCCAATTTGCATACAACACGCCCGCCATTCCTGCGAGACCGCCGCCAATAGCGAAGGAAATGGTCTTGTGTAGTCGAGTGTCATAACCGGCAAACTCGACCTTTCTTTCATTTTCACGTATTGCGATCATCACACGTCCGAAATGGGTTCTCAACAACCAGCGGCAAAAAATCCAGGCCATGATGAGGATGCCAAAGCAAATGTAGAAGAACAGTATATCAGGCATGAACAGTAAATCACTCCAGGGCAGTTTCAGCACTTCGAAACCTGGAATGCCATTGAATCCTCCAAGTCTGGCAGATCCAATTTGATATTCAGGACCGGCGGTTGCATTCATGAACCGATTCAGAATGAGGGTAAAGACCAATGTGACAATTGCGAGATAAACATCCCCCAGTCTTCCGTAAAACATGACCAGGCCGAGACATGCCGCAACGATCATCGTGCAGCAGATTGCCAGTATCAGGGAAGTCCAGGGCAGTGACAGATTAGTTACCAGAATCACATAGGAATAGGCTCCGATGCCGAAAAAAGCGCCTTGCCCAAAACACAAAATACCACCGTACCCCCAGATTAAGCCAAGACTCAAAGCCAGTAGAGCGAAAATCGACAGCTGTGCAAGTGCAAATGGCTGCAGAATCGCCGGTGCAATCACAATCACGGGAATTGCCGTCAGCAATGGGGCCAGCATGCTCCTGGTGAAATTGTTTTGACCGAAAGTCATCGGTTACGTTGTTGCCACAGGCTGGATATTCCAGTTGGGAAAATACGCAGAATCACGAGTGCGGCAACCAGCAAGGCAACACCGCCGGATGCAGAACTGAAAATGAATGAAGTGATTGAAGATACCGAGCCCAGAATGCCGGCACTTGCCAGTGTGCCCATTACCGAACCGGTTCCCCCGGTAATAACCGTGATGAAGGCATCTGCTATCCAGGTACTTCCGCTGTAGGGCGAGATTCCTGTTGTAGGCGCCAAGATACCGCCGGCCAATCCGGCCAGCATGCCGCCGGCGACAAAGGTCCACATGTACACCTGGTTAATTGGATATCCGAAAGCCTCGACCATTTCTCGATTTTCCATTGCTGCACGAGCGACTCGTCCGTAATTTGAGCCAAACAGGGCGAGGGCAATTCCGGTCGCTACAACAATCGTAACTCCAATAACAAAAAGACTGTACACACTTGCCTGATAAGTGCCGATCGAAAAAGATCCTGCCTGAGCCGAGACACCTTCGGTTGTGGTCCCAAAAATCATGGTCATCGCTCCAGCCATGGCGAGGCTTAATCCCCAGGTTGCGAGCATCGTATAAACCAGTCTGCCATACATAAACCGAATGAGAAAACGTTCAACAATCAAGCTCCATAGGCCAACCACCAGCGGAGAAACAACAAGCATGGATACCCACAAGTTGACACCCATTTTGGTAGCAAGGATTGTTGCGTAGGCACCTAGCGTCAGAAATTCTCCATGAGCCAGATTGATGACACGCATCATTCCGAATATCAACGCGAGTCCGAAAGAAATCAGTGCCAGCAATGTCGTGGCATACAGTATCTGCAGGATGAATATGACTGTGATATCCACTTCAAGCAATCAGAAAGTGTACATCTGCTCCTTTATTTCAAGAGATAGGGTGCAAACAGAGTGAGCTGAGGCTGTGTCCCAACAGCAAACTTGAAGCAATGTCTCATCTCACAAAGAGAGGCAAGTAATGTTACCAACCTCGGAAACAACCCTGTCCGGGATTATCTACAGGGTTATTTCGTACTGGAGATTGGAATCCGGATTTTCGGACAGGTTGCAGAAACGCCGGGTGTCAAGAGGTTCACGCTGTTCGAATTTCTGAACAACATCCAGTTTCTGATTGTTTAGCTCCATAATGTGGATATCAAGAGAGCAATGGTGGGTCAGGGGATCCATTTTCACCACGCCCGCGGGCCCATTGATTGCAAGACCATTTTCAAGAGTCTTGGTAATGGAATCCCGATCAACCGCTCCAGCCTGTCGAACAGCTTCAGCCCAGAGGTGGATGCCCTGATATTGTGAAACAGCAATTTCGTGAATTGCTTCGGTGTCGCCATATTCCCGAGTCCAATCAGCAAGAAACGCCTTGTTTTCAGGAACGGACGGATTTTCGGGAGCCCAGTTGTTGGCGATTAGCATGCCATCGCTCTGATTTGCCGGTAGAACCTTGTGCTCATTGCCGACTCCGAATGTGGTCGAAATCAGGTGGACATTAGGATTTTGGTTCATGCCGGTTTCTGCCCAATGCCCATAGAAGCTCAAGTGAGCGGCACCAACAAGCACTGATACAACCAAATCGCTGCCGGCTTCCTGAATTTTTGCGATCGCGGAAGGGCCGAACTCACCATCTGCCAGGTCAAAAAACTCGACCTCGACTTCACTGGCACCGTTCGCTCTTGCATACTCGTTTACCCATGCAGCGGTTATCTGTCCGTAGTTGTAGTTGGCGGCAAGAACATATGCTTTCGCTGTACCATACTTGTTCATTGCATATGGAATCAGTGCATTAACCTGCTGTGCAGGAGTAGTTCCGGTAATAAAGGTGTTTCGATCACATACCCCACCTTCATACAGAACGTTATAGAAATAGGGTACGCCTCGTTGACGCAGAATTTGTCGAATTGCCTCTCTGGATGCAGATAGGATGCCGCCATGAAATACGTCAAGTCCCTCGCGTACCAGTTGATTTGCG
Organism: Arenicellales bacterium; assembly: GCA_028285825.1. Classification (GTDB taxonomy): domain Bacteria; phylum Pseudomonadota; class Gammaproteobacteria; order Arenicellales; family Poriferihabitantaceae; genus Poriferihabitans; species Poriferihabitans thioversatilis. The sequence continues at coordinate 37,498 of JAPYNK010000093.1, forward strand.
AAAGTCGAATAGTTATTCATGTCCGACTGGGTGTCGCGGAAGACAACCTCGACTTCACGGCCTAGCAATCCCCCTCCATCATTGATTTGCTTGACGGCCAGGCTGGTCGCCATTTCCATGGGTGTTCCGTAGGCGCTGAACGGGCCTGAAGTGTCAAGCAGAACTCCCATCTTGATCGGCTCGCTCATGGAGAACGAAAGTTGTGGCGCAAATATTGCCGCACTTGCTGCGCCTGCACCCTTGATGAATTGTCGTCTTTTGATATTCATGATTTATATTACCTCTTCATTTTTAATTTGCAAATCAGTGTCGTCAGATACTGATCCTGGATGTTCGTTGATTATTTCCCTCTGTCGGGCTCGTCTTTTTTCCTTGGTCCCGTAATCTCGGAACCAACCGCTTCACCAAGCTTCTTGACGGCAGGCATTCGAAAAGCAAGGTCAAGGACCTCGTCGACAATTGATCCGGTTTTTGCAGACTGATTGCCGTTGTTCGATCCGGATCCCAGTCCTGCGACATGGTTAATATTAATATTTCCGATTTTTTCCAGGGGCCGTGACATCCTGTCTGCCATGTCCGGAAGTACGCTTAGCCTCTTCTCTTCGAGTTTCATCTCTACCAATGTGGGATTCATGGCGTTTTCGGCATTGATCATTTCAAGCTTACCAAGTGCTTTGATCGACATTTCATTTTTGATTTGTTCCTGGACAAGGTCGGCCGAAGCCTTTTCGCTTTCAGAATTGATATGTGAGATTTCCGCTGCGCTTTGTGCCTTGTGAAGAGCGGTTGTGGATTCCAGCTCTGCTGTTATTTGGGCGATTTCCCCGGTTCTTTGTGCTGTCAGACGGTCCTGCAAAAGATTGACCTCTTCTTCTGCTTCGACGATTGCCTTGCGACTTGATTCAGCATCGGCCTTGGCCTGGGATTCCTCGACCCTGCGCTGGGACAGTTCGATCTGGCTTTGAATTCTGGCATCTTCGACAGATTGAAGTGCCACAACCTCGGCTTTTCTCACTTGCTGGTCTCGATCGATTTCGGAACGTCTGAGTTCAAGCTCCCGATTCAGTTTTGCCTGGCCTGATGCGATTTCTGCCTGCTCTCGTTCGTGGGAAGAGCGGCGGGTCATTTCTGACTTTAACTGTTCTACTTCCATGGTTTTTTCGGATTCGGCCTTTTCCTTTTCCAAATCAATCAGCATGCGACTCTTTGTATTTTCAAGTTCGGTTCTTCGTATGGCCAGATCGGCATTTGACTCTACTTCCTTGCGTTTGCGTCGGTTTGCGGTCACGATTTCTGCCAGCTTCCTCATGCCAACCGCATTGAATGCGTTGTTTTCATTCAGTGTGGAAAACTCTGTTTGGTCCAGCCTCATCAGGGACACGGACTCAAGCTTGAGTCCGTTTTCTTCGAGACTTGGCTTCAATATTGCGGTGGTTTTTGCTACAAACTGAGCACGGTTTTCATGCAGATTATCCATAGTATGCTGAGCTACAACGCTTTGCAGGGCATCGATGAACCTACCTTTAAGAAAGTCGGTCAGTCGCTCGGGGTTCAAGGATCTGACGCCGACAGTCTGGGATGCAGTGGCAATGCCTTCAATGCTGGGAATGACGCGTACATGAAACGCGACGTTGAGGTCAACGCGCATTCGATCCTCTGTGAGAATGGAATCATTTTTCTCCAGCAGCAATTCCATATAGGCTGTTCTCATATCTACCAGTTCGACCTGATGCAGGAACGGCAACACGAGACAACCGCCATCCATGACGATTTTCTGTCCACCGGCTCCGGTTCTTATCAATGCTTTTTCACGTGATCCCTTGTGGTAAAAGCGCCCGAAAACAGTAATAACAATAATC
>JAPYNK010000094.1 GCA_028285825.1 Arenicellales bacterium
CTAAAGTGAATTGGCTAGCCAAGATTGGTAAAACTTAGTAGGCAAAGCGTTTTCTAAGATAATACTTGACGTTATAGCGCTGATTATAGGAGAGATTGCTGCCAATCACGCCATCTCGCTCTAGCTCTGCCCTGATTTGTTCAATGCCTTGATCATCCAGTTCCGTGCTGGCAAATGGACAGGTCTCGCAAACAACCTGTTCCATGAAGGTTTTCTTGCCCTTGTCATAAGCATTGGAGAAAAAGCCCTGACCACTGTCATTGCCATTTCCTCCACCACCAGAGCCGCCGCCAGAACTTCCACCTCCACCCCCATCCCCGCCAGAAGCAAGTAGTGCGGGTGATGAAAGTGAGAAAATGACAATCAATGAAATCCCGAATACCCTGTTTATTTTGCCCATTTTAAGTCTCGTGGTTGCGTGTATCAAATTATAGGCAATTTTCTCTTGAACAGAGCCAAGTTTCAACGCTAGTCGCCAATGGGTATAGCCCTGACTGAATCGATATCTATGCACGAATGACCATGCACTGATCCGATGTTGACGAAAATACCCCTCTCGAATCGACAACCAGACTGGCCATCTCCAGAAGAGAATAATCTACACTGTCGTGATCCGTTGCAATAATTACACAGTCGCTTTGTCTGATGGTCGATACAGTCAATTCGACAGAATGCATTTCTGATCCAGGCTTCGGAATATCATGTAGTGCTGAAACGTGGGGATCATGGTAGCGGATACACGCCCCCTTTTCCGAGAGAGACCGAATCAATTCGATTCCGGGTGACTCTCGAAGATCGTCAATATTCTTCTTGTAAGTCACTCCAAGAATCAGTATTACGGAACCATTGACTGGCTTGCCCAGTAGATTCAGGCCATGCACGGTCTTTTCGATGACGTAATCAGGCATGGAGGTATTGACTTCGCCGGCCAGTTCAATGAAACGCGTATGCAGTCCATATTCACGAGCTTTCCAGGTCAGATAAAACGGATCAACTGGAATGCAATGCCCACCCAGCCCCGGACCCGGATAAAAAGCCTTGAAGCCAAAAGGCTTGCTGGATGCTGCCCGGATAACTTCAAAAATGTCGATATCCATCTTGTCGGCAACTATCTTTAATTCGTTGACCAGAGCAATATTGACTGCTCGATAGGTGTTTTCCAGAATCTTTGTCATTTCAGCCGCTCTGGTTGAACTGACTGCAACCACTTGTTCTGTAATTTGCGAGTAAAAATGGACGCCAACTTCGAGGCAGGCATCGGTAACGCCACCGCAAACCTTGGGTATGGATCCCGAGGCAAAATCAGGATTGCCGGGATCCTCCCGCTCAGGTGAATAAACCAGAAATACATCTTCGCCAGCGGTCAATCCCAGCTCATTGATTTTTGACAGCAGCAACTCCTCCGTCGTCCCGGGGTAGGTGGTACTCTCTAGAGAAATCAATTGTCCGACATGTAAATGGGCTGACAGGGATTCGAAGGCACCGGTAACGAAACTCAGATCAGGCTCTCGGAAACGGTTAAGCGGGGTGGGTACACAGAGCATAATCACATCCGCATTGGCTGCCGATGTAAAATTTCCCATGATCTGACATGTTCCCTCCAGGATTGCCGTGTGCAGTCCAGCAACATCAATATGACCGATGTACGACTTGCCTCGGTTTAGTGAATCGACCCTGGATAAGTCCGTATCGATGCCAATGCACGGATAACCGCAATTGATGGCACCGATTAGTCTAGGCAGTCCCACATAGCCAAGGCCAATCACGCAGATTACAGACGACCTATCGCTGATTTTGTCAAAAAGTGCCTGCTTCACCGCCGTGGGACCTCGGCATGAAGGGTTAGGAATGGTCATTTCCCGCCTTCAATTGAGCCCGATATGATTCGCCGGATTTCTTTAGAAGAAGATCGTGAAAGACCGATGTAGTTGTTGTTGCTATCTCGAAATCGAGATAAGGGTGCATGGGCAAACTGAAAATTCTTGATGAAACCCTTTCGGTGATTGGCAGGTCTCCAGATTTATATCCAAGGTAGGCAAAGGCTTTGGATAAGTGGCATGGAATTCGATAATACACTTGTACGGGAATTCCCTTTTCTGCGAGTGCTTCAATCATGTCCTCGCGATGATCAGAAAGCACTGAGAATTGGGCCCATGCACTGCTCATGCCATAGGGGATGTAAGGGGTTCCGACCAGATCCTTCAAACACTGATGATAGATTCCTGCTATAACTTTGCGTTTTTCGAGTTCATCATCAAAGATTTCAAGTTTGGCAAGCAGTATTGCTGCCTGAATGGAGTCCATTCGCGCATTCAAGCCAATTCTTGCATTGTCATATTTATCCTGCCCCATGCCATGGATTCGCAAGGACAGAATTTTTTCAGCCAGTACATCATCGTCTGTAAACACGGCACCACCATCTCCATAACACCCAAGTGGCTTGGCCGGAAAAAAACTGGTTGCCGAAATGTCTCCCAGAGAGCCAGAGACCCGATTGCCGCATGTTGCCCCGAAACTTTGTGCGGCGTCTTCAAGAACAAACAGATCATGTTCCTTTGCAATTGGATCAATCCGGTGATAATCCGCAGGAAGCCCAAACAGGTTGACCGGCAAAATGCCTCTTAGCTTGAGTTTTCCAGATTGCCGGGCTCGTTGAATTGCTTCCTCAAGCCGCTCTGGATCAATATTGAAAGTCGATTTATCAATGTCGACGAATATCGGCGTTGCACCGAGCAAAGCGATTGCCTCTGCGGTCGCAAAATAAGTAAAGGATGTAGTGAATACTGCGTCCCCCGGGCCTATGTCATAGGCCATCAAGCCCAGCAATAGAGCATCCGTGCCACTGGAGCAGGCGATGGCATGCTTTACATTGCAGTATTCAGATAGCTGTCTCTCGAGTTCGGCAATTTCTGGGCCCATCACATACGCACCATGCTCAAGCACTTGATCAATACGTGCATTGATTTGTGGTTTGAGTCGCTCATATTGAGTTTTTAGATCAACGAAAGGGATATTCATGGCCACGTTATGCATGGGCGGGGATGATCATGGAACGAGGCAATTATATCGATTGGACCTCGAATCAGTGTATTCAAATACATGTTGCAGAAAACCTTTGAACCACTGGCTTTGTATCGAGCCGGCATTTGGCAAAAGCTGATCCTGCTCCGCACGAGTTTGGGCTCCGGGATAGTCATAAAAAGCCCAATCGGAATCCTGCCAGCGTCTGAAAATATCGCCACTGATTTCCGGGTGAAATTGCAGGGCATACGCACGACTTCCGTATCGAAAGGCCTGATTCTCAAAAATTTCACCTGCGGCGAGTAAAACAGCATCTTCAGGCAGGTCGAAATGCTGCTTGTGAGCCTGCACCACATGCATGGGCTCGGGAATAACTGCTTCTCCGTGGGCAGTTGGCTTGATAGGATAGTAACCGAATTCGCACAAACCTCGATCGTGATATCCGACATGAGCACCAAGCACATGTGCGATTAATTGTCCGCCCAGGCAGATGCCAACCATCGGCAGGTCATTGGCAAGCGCATTTTCGATCCACTTGAGTTCATCTCTGAGATAGGGAAATTGATCGAGTTCCGTGACGTTCGGTTCACCCCCATAAATTACAGCGCCAAATAGATCGGCACTGGCATCAGGCAACGAATCTCCCTTGAATGGGCAGCACAATTCAAGTCGGAATCCAGATTCTCGAAGATAGATTGTAGCGAGATCATCACGCGGATTGTCATGGTGCTCAAGCAAAAGAATCGTCTTGTCGCGCATGCTGTTTTACTGTAGCTGGAATTCTGTTGAATGATATATCCAATTGTATCGAAGGCTCATCTTGATTTGGCAGAGGCAGAACCGGACACTTTGTCGCATTGCCCCAATCCTCAGTAAAATTTCATCATGGAAAATTTGCCGGCAATGTGCAGGAATGCAGGAAAATCAGGACAAAAATATTTTAAATATACTAATTGTCAAAAATATTGTGCTTGACTTGCATGACAAGCTTGCTGTGAATGTGTCTTACTATTAAGCAAGAGTCAGTCCGCCAATACAACAGCATCGGACTCCAGAGCATATATAGGCAGCAGATCCCCTTCTGCGACTGGGCTGCGAGGCGACATCTTAAGAGTCAGTTCCTGATCCATTTTGGTGCCACAACACACATTACACTGCCTATGAGTCCCTTGAAAAACAACCTCCATCACTTTGGCTTCACCCAGATCAATTACGCCTTCACATGGATCACTGGATCCTGCCCGGATTTGCTCCGGCCGCCAGACAATGTTCACCGATGCCCCGGGCTGTAATTGGCAGGGTACCTCAAAGGTGCCGTAGGGACTGACCACACTCGCTCGACCGTCTTGCTGCGATTTGATGCTTGCTTCGATCAAATTGCTGTCGCCCATGAAATTTGCCGTGAACAGATTCGCTGGACGAAGATAGACGCGCTCGGGAGGGCCATAATCCATTATTTTGCCATGATTGATCAGGGCAATATTGTCGGCCATGCCCATCGCTTCATCCTGATCATGGGTCACATGAACAAAAGTGGTATTCAGGCTCTTTTGCAAATGCACCAGCTCCTCCTGCATCTGATGGCGTATTTTCAAGTCCAGAGCCCCCAGCGGTTCGTCCAATAGCAACACCGCAGGCTCAACAGCGATCGCCCTGGCTAGCGCGACACGCTGACGCTGCCCGCCAGATAACTGGTGAATGTTTCGGGAGCCAAAATCTTGCAAGCCTACCTTGTCGAGCGACTCCTCTACCTTCTTGATACGCTCCTGCCTGGATATCCTTCGCATCGTCAAACCAAAACCCACATTATCCTGTACACTCATATGGGGGAACAGTGCGTAATCCTGAAAAACAGTGACTGTAGGCCGAAAAGCAGGGGGCATGCTGGTGATGTCTTCGTCCCCAATATAGATTTTTCCGGAAGAAGGCTCGGTAAATCCGCCCATCATCGAAAGCAGTGTTGTCTTACCGCTTCCCGATGGTCCCAGAAGGACCAGAAATTCCCCCTGTTCAACGGTCAAATCAACATCCTCGACCGCTGTAATCTCACCGTAGTATCGGCATATGCCCTCAAGCCTCAATTGCTTTTCTTTCATGTCTTTTTCCTTGACCCTGCCATCATGGCGATGGCAGCAGCACCAACAACAGTAAAGGAAATGGCAAATACGAGAGTGCCCGCGGCATTAACCTCCGGTGTCAGCCCGGCACGCAGCATTTCAAAAATGATCACCGGTAGCGTAACTTCAAATCGGCTAAGCAGAAACGCAATGATGAATTCATCCCATGACAGGGTAGCGGCCAGACAAAATGCCGCGAACAGGGATGGCTTCATGATGGGCGCAATAATTCGAACCAGCGTCTGAAAGTCGCTTGCCCCAAGATCGCGTGCAGCACGATCAATGCTGCTGAGATGATCCCCAAACTGTGAATAGATGATGGCAAAACAAAGCGGCAGGTTAATGACCACGTGGCCGATGCCTACAGACAAAAGCGACTTCGAAATACCCATGATGTTCAAGGTAACCAGCAACCCGATAGCGATAATCAAGTACGACACCGTCAGCGGTGCCATGAGAACAAACCGAATGCCGTTGGAAAATCGAGGCTTGCGGTACGCCAAGCTGTAGGCTGCCAGAAAACCGAGCACCGTGCATACCAGCGAGGATGCTATGGCAACAAGCACCGAATTAATCAGTGAATCAATCAAGCGTTCATTCTCGAACATTTTGTGGTACCAACCCAGGCTTGGGCCATTGAATGGCGGCACTGGCAGTACTCCCTCCTGAAATGAAAAGATAACCAGTATGACTACCGGGAGATAAATGAAGGCCAAGGCCAGCACCAGATAGACATAAGCGGGCTGGGGGGTGATGTAGTCGCCAATGGCAATAACAAATGAAATGAAAGCCCCGACGACGACACCGGGTACGCTCAATGGCAGCGTAATTCTAAGAAATATCCGTACCGGCCCTGCTCCCAAATCCGCTGCAGCCTTCCAGTATGACGGCTTGATCTGAACCAGATTTGCATAGATTGTCAAGGTGATGAGCATGGTAAAGAAATGCACGAACCCCAGTACCGTGGCACCCTGGCTGTAGGCCATCTCCAGCGGTTGATCAATCAACCCCAGACGCTTGAGGAATGCATTCAGCACTCCGTTTTCCGAAATCACCAGTAGCCAACTGTAAGAGCGCACGACATAGGCGGTCCAGAAGGGCATGACCGACAGCAAAAGCAAAAATCCCTGGACACGTTTTGGAACCTTGAAAGCAAGAATATAAGCGAGTGGATAGGCGAGCAAGATACTGAAGACTGTCGTCAGTACCGTCACTTCGATGGAATTGGTCAGCGAATCAATCAGGTAGTCACTGCTGAAGAACTTAATGTAATTCGCAATATCCCAAGTCGCAGAAAGCCTTCCGTAGACGCGCTGCCAGAAACTGATCGTCAGCATGACAGCAAGCGGGAAGATGAAGAAACAGACGGTGAACCATAATGCGGGGTGGAACGCCCATCTGGTGTAATCGATATGAAGGAACTTTAGTGGCTTGCTCTCCCTGACCATGTCTCAACAAACCGGCAGCAGTTTGCGAAAGAAGCAATACCGAACCAAATTCTGCCTTGAATCATTGGCC
>JAPYNK010000095.1 GCA_028285825.1 Arenicellales bacterium
TCGCCGCCGTCAGGGTCGTCTTGCCATGATCCACATGACCAATCGTGCCCACATTCACATGCGGCTTGGTCCGCTCAAACTTCTCTTTCGCCATGGTTATGGACTTCTCCTTCTTCTATCAACTATTAAACAAGTGGCCGATCTGAATTCACAATCGGCAAGAAACAACAAAATGTCCTGTGTTAATGTCCTGTGTTTCGCTAAATTCACGGTACTCAAATCGAGCTGGAGCCCACAACCGGACTTGAACCGGTGACCTCTTCCTTACCAAGGAAGTGCTCTACCGACTGAGCTATGTGGGCCTGTCTCATGCTGTAAAACTGTCACAAGTTCAGTATGTGGAGCGGGTGATGGGAATCGAACCCACATCATCAGCTTGGAAGGCTGAGGTTCTGCCTTTGAACTACACCCGCATTAGTCGCCTACATTTTTCTTCCGTCGACAATCCAAGCAGGACAATCGACCAATCCGAATGCCCGATACGGTTCCAATCCTACAAGCCTGGTTCCAAGCGTGGTGGAGGGAGGAGGATTCGAACCTCCGAAGGCTGAGCCAACAGATTTACAGTCTGCCCCCTTTGACCGCTCGGGAATCCCTCCGCTCTGATACAAGATAAACGGTTGATTTTCGCTTATCCGAATTAAACTGTCAATGCCAAATGGAATCTTTTTTCACTTTTTATTCGAGAGAATGAATCAACTTTTTTTGAGCGGCACTGGGAAGGCAAAAAAGGGCTGGGCTAGCCAACTCCTTCTCGAACAGGCTGCACAGGCCGCCGCTCATTATTTCAGCGGGTCCTGGATACCGGGCATTACCATTTGCTCGAGCATCATGACCGCGACCGCTTCGTTCTTGAAAATCAAGGATAATCCCATCCATGCCCATTGGCCCAAAAACCTGGAGCCCGCAGAGGGATTCGAACCCCCGACCTGCTGATTCTTACCCACTACCGTTTTCACGGCCCGGGCACTTTACCCGGTTTGGGGTCTGGACTTTCTCTTCACCATTCATAATGAGACGTGCATCTCGTTATGGCTAAGGTGGACGGTGTACAGTCTCTACACTCAATGCCGAAAACTCGACATCTAGCACGGGATTGCCATTCGCCCTGGCAAGGTATTGCAACTCTCGCAAAGGGGAGTCAGGTTTCCCCGTTTTAGCCGCCTCCACTTGATCGGTTTCCCGGATCAAGGTGCAATTTTGATTTACAAATCAGCTGCTCTGCCAGCTGAGCTATGCGGGCTATGCCGGCTTGAAATGCGACCGATCATGACAGCCACAAATCAATTGGCGATTGTATTCGGGCATTCCCCAACTTTCAATCACTTTACGCAATCAATCGGAAGCGTTTACCCTCAACCGTTGGTTCTGCATGAACTGACTTCGCATTGCCCTTCAAATAAATATATGGCAGCAGCTCTTTTGCTACAATGGATTCCGTCTTCAACAACATTTGCCGGTTTGCCCGGAACAGGCCTCCCTCTTGTTTGCGACCATGATTCATGAATCTCGACAACTTTGACTATCAACTGCCCAAAAGCCAGATTGCGCAGTATCCAAAACCTGGGCGAGCAGACAGCCGGCTACTCCTGGCAAGACCAAGCTTGGCCGGATTCTCCGATATGCAGTTTCGCGAACTGCCGTCCCTGCTCTCTCCAGGCGACCTTCTAGTCGTTAATAATACGCGCGTATTGCCAGCTCGCATGTTCGCAACCAAGCCAACCGGTGGCAAAGTGGAAATCATGCTGGAGCGAATTCTTGACAGCTCGACTGCCCTGGTTCAACTTCATGGCAACAAGTCCATACGCCGGGATCAGGAGTTGATGGTGAAGCAAAGGGCACTTGTGGTCAGGAAATCCCGGCAAGAGTTCTTTGTGGTGCAAACTTCTGATGATCAGCCAATCGCAGCCCTTTTTGAGCAATATGGGCACATGCCCTTGCCACCCTATGTAGACCGAGATTCAGAAGCACAGGATGAAGACCGTTATCAGACTGTCTATGCGGAGCATCCAGGGGCGGTGGCTGCACCTACTGCCGGCCTGCATTTTGATGACAGGCTAATGCATGAAATCACCGAAATGGGCGTCGACTGGACTTCAATCACCCTGCATATCGGGGCCGGGACATTCAAGCCCATCCACTGTGAAAACATACTGAATCATCGCATGCATCGGGAATGGCTTGAAGTGAATCAAGAGACTTGTCAAAAAATCACCGCAACCAGACAGTCTGGATATAGAGTGATTGCGGTTGGCACTACGGTGGCAAGAGCTCTGGAAAGTGCAGCGGCGGACGGCGTACTGGAACCCCTTCCGCTTGCATGATGGCCTGCACGGATTCATGAACTGGCATCTCCCAATCCTGACTGACTCGGGCGGTTTTCAGGTGTGGAGTCTGCAGGATCTAAGGCATCTGGATGAAAAGGGCGTGACTTTTCGCTCTCCGCTGGACGGACGCCAGGTTTTCATGGGTCCTGAAGAATCGATGCAGATTCAGAGCGTGCTTGATTCCGATATCGTCATGGCCTTTGACGAATGCACTCACTATCCGGTTACGCATGAGCAAGCGGCCAATTCCATGCAACGCTCGGCACGGTGGGCTTCTCGATGCGTGGAGAGCTACAACGGCAATGGAGCACTTTTCGGGATAGTTCAGGGAGGGGTATTTGATGAACTGAGGATTGAATCTCTTGAGCAGACCGTCGAAATCGGATTCAAGGGTTATGCGCTCGGCGGCTTATCGGTCGGCGAACCCAAAGAGGACATGCTCAGGATACTGTCGGAAATTGCATGCCTGATGCCCCCGGATTGCCCCCGTTACCTGATGGGGGTTGGAACTCCAAGCGACCTGGTTAATGGAGTAAGATACGGTATCGATATGTTTGATTGCGTATTGCCAACACGTAACGCACGCAATGGCTGGCTATATACCCAGAAAGGCATCGTGAAAATCAAGCATAGTCGATATAGACTGGACTCAAGGCCTCTTGACAGTCAATGCGAGTGCTACACCTGCGCCCACTATTCCCGTTCCTATCTGCGCCACCTGTTCCAGAAAAATGAAGTTCTTGGTCTCAGACTATGCTCCTTGCACAACCTGCATTATTACCAGAATCTGATGAACCGGATTCGTCGGGCAATTGAAACGGGCACGTTTGAGGATTTTGCCAATTCATTTAACGAGGACTGTCCA
>JAPYNK010000096.1 GCA_028285825.1 Arenicellales bacterium
TCCATGTTTCTCTATGCCACTGGGTTCTTCCTTGTGTTCGGGGCGGTACGGAACGTTAATCTGGCCTAGCTTGACACGCAGATCCTCAGAATCTTCAGCTGATAAATCATCAAGTGGTTTCAGGGCTATGCCAAAATCGCGTTTCGATTACTCTAAGATCAAGCAGCACCGCGTCCAGAACGAAAGGGAGTTTAGAAAATGCCGGTTTGATTGCTCGGTCATTAGTTCAGGTCATTGACCAAACTTGAATCAAGACCATCACAATAAAAAACCAAAAAACATATTTCACTTTTCAGTCATTCTCGGTTTTCCTCTTGACTGTTTCCTGCAAGTCATCCCGCAATCGTCCTGCAAGGTCTGTATAGCCATGTTCAATGCAGTCATCAATCCAGCCCATAATCTGCTCCATTTGGGCATCATCGCTCCCTTTTGGCGGTTTGCCTCCAATGCCATGAAGAGCAGTTGCAGTGATAAGCGCGGATAAAAAACCATCCGTGTATTGACCATTCTTAATTTCGGGAAAGGGGCATTGTTTTTGGGTTTCCACACTATCCACCCACTCAAAAAAGCCGGCAAACCCTTCAATAAATTCTGATAGTGTTCTGCTCATTTTCTATTTTTCCGGGTAATCGTTAAAATATTGCATCTAACATCCTCTAATGAGATGGTGAGAGGAGCACATTATGGATAGTTTATACTATACAGGTTATTGGGATCCCCAACTAAAAAATTCCGCTCTGGCGAAAATGCTCACAACTCTCATTTCGGTAAATGATTGCGAGCAGTTCCCGGTTAATACAGGAATTAATTTCAAGGTTATTTAAAGTATATTGCCTTGAAAGGGAATGCATCATGGATCTTCGGCTAGCTCAGCGCTGGTTTTTTTGTTATCGGAAGGAATGACGCTTTGGCACATCTCAAGATGAAGCCTCCCTCCCGGGGTATAAGGGTGAGTTAGCACCACATCCAAATCAATATCTATGCCAAGTCCGGGTTCTTTGGGCGCAATGACATATCCGTCCTGCCACATGGGTTGCCTGGTCAGGATCTGATCATGGAATTCTGTCTGGATTGTCTCCAGAATCAAAAAGGCGGGACTGCTGATCGCAACATGTACGGCCGCTGCATGGGCAATTGGTCCACAATATATGTGTGGTGCAATCTGGGCATTGAATAATTCACAAAGCACAGCTATTTTCTTGGTCTCCCAGATCCCGCCACTGCGACCGATATCCGGTTGAAGTATGGATACGCCCGTTTTCAGGCATTGATGGAACTCCTGTCTGGTCGCAAGCCGCTCGCCAGTAGCTATCGGTATTGATGTTGCCTGGGAAATGCGGCGAAACGCATCCATCTGATCGGGAGGGCAGGGTTCCTCAATCCAGAGAGGATCATACGGTTCCAGACGTTTGGCCAGGCGTATGGCTGAAGATGTGGTCATCTGGCCATGTGTGCCAAACAGAATATCTGCCCGATTGCCAACTGCATCTCGAATTGCCCGAACATTTGCTTCACACCGATTCAGCTCGTGAAGCGATAATTCTCGCCCACCCTGAAAACTGTAGGGTCCGGCTGGATCCTGCTTGATCGCAGTAAAGCCGGAATTTATATATTCCAAAGCTCGTTCTGCAGCGGCCTCCGGACTGTGATAGACATCATGCTCAGCATCCAGGGGATTTCCACGGAAGTCGGTTTGTTTTGGGTAGAGATAGGTGTAGGTCCTTAGTTTCTCGTGAAACCGTCCCCCCAGGAGATTGTAGACCGGCTGGTCAAGCGCTTTTCCGAGAATATCCCAAACCGCAATTTCCATACCACTAAAAACACCCATCATCGAGATGTCCGGACGTTGCGTAAATCCGGCGGAATAGACCCGACGAAACATTAATTCGACATTGAATGGATTTTCTCCTTGGAGAAACCGGGCAAAGGTATCTTCAACCATCTGGCAGGCGATGTTCCCGGATACAGGAATGCCGTAACACTCTCCGAGACCTGTAATTCCGTCATCGGTTGTGATGCGCACGATTATCCAAAATGATCCGCCAATTCCGGCTGGAGGGACAGTTACCCATGTTTCTATGTCCTTCAGTCTCATGTTGAATGCGATTTGCGATTGACAATCTTCAAAGATACCATGATCATGATGAAAATAACGATTCTGATTTCAGCAGATTCAGTTCGGGGCTGCAGAAGGACTTATCTCTTCATTGAATAAACAGTGCTCAATATGGCAACACGAGGAAATCAAGATAGTGTGGACAAAGTGGATGTCGTAGTTATCGGTGGTGGAATTATCGGCATGGCGACCGCCTGGAATCTCGCAAAAAGAAACAAGCGGGTAAAATTATTTGAAAAGGGCAGGGTAGCTGGCGAGCAATCCAGCCGAAATTGGGGGTCGATACGTTCACAAAGGCGACCACCGGCTGAGTTTCCGCTCATGCTGGAAAGTGTTCGGATTTGGGAAACCCTGGAGAGCGAACTCAATGCAGATCTCGATTGGCGCCAAGAAGGCCATATCCGGCTTTGCTACGATGACAAACTGCTTGAATGGGCTGATACCTGGGTACCGATTGGACGCGAGCATGGTCTTGATACACGAGTTCTTGCTCCGAGTGAATGCCGTAAACTTTTGCCTCACTATTCTGCAAAAGGCTTGCTGGGCGCCTTGTACACATCAACAGATGGGTGTGCTGAACCCAAAAAGGTGATGACTGCTCTGGCCCGATCCGCATCCCAATTCTCTGCCCAGATCATTGAACATTGTGCCGTGCTGGAAATTCTGACCAAAAATGGCATGGCATCCGGAGTGATTTCGGAGCAAGGTGAAACTCGGGCAGATGCGATCATTGTCTGTGGTGGCGTATGGACTAGTCGTCTCCTCAAGCCTCTTGGAGTTCATCATCCATCATTATGGGTCAGGGCATCAGCGGCACGTACCGAACCCTTGAACATTGATCTGCGAAAACTGGTGAGTTGGGGGCAGTGTGCTTTTCGCCAAAGACCGGACAAATCCCTGACACTTGCGGTTGCGGAACATGGATGTCATGACGTCATGCTTGATTCATTTCGTTATGGTGCTTCTTACCTCAACCTGGCTTGGCAGAATCGAGGCCTGTTCCGATTTTCATTGGGCAAGCCATTATCGGATGACCTCAAAGGTCGCTTCGAGGATTTCGCTAGAGAGGAAAACCGAATGCTTGACCCTGTTCCTGATCATGCAGCTCTTGAACGAGCCAGAAAATCCTTTGCCATTGAATATCCTGACGCCCAATCCCTGCACCTGACAAGATCGTGGGCGGGCTGGATTGACTATATGCCAGATGGGATACCGGTCCTCGGCGAATCTTCGAATATATCGGGGCTTTTCATTGGCGCCGGATTCAGTGGAGGTGGTTTTGGAATGGGTCCAATCAGCGGGAAGATTTTGTCGGATCTTGTTTGTGATGGGCAGACACCTCATCCGATACAGCAACTGGATCCATCGAGATTTCAAGTGTAGCGTATTTTGCGCTAGGGGTATTTTCCATTAATGCCGTCCTTGACGTGACTTTGCCAGGTTCAGAAAAAGGAAACCGTTTAACTTCTCGTTTTTTCTGTAATTTAGATTACAGGTTATTGTTAATCAATAAAATATGTCCTTGCCTCTCGATAGAATCGAGACAGTATCTGCTCCATGCAAGCACATGACATGACGGTTCCCCAATGTAGATGACGGGGAGATTGTCGCCCGCCTCCTGGCCGTCCGCAAGCACCACCGACCCCCAGAGTGCACTTCGGAGTGGAATTGGGGCATAGTAAACAGGGCATCTGTTTCATCAAAAAATACCAAACCATTTGATAAAATTCGAAACCACCATTCAACTATCCACAAGCTATACCGAGTTGCTCATGATCGATCTCTATACTTGGTCCACGCCAAATGGACGAAAAATCAGCATAATGCTTGAAGAGTCCGGATTACCGTACAACGTTCATGCTATCGATATCGGCAAAGGCGATCAGCATGCCGAATCCTTTCTGGCAATGAATCCCAACGGAAAAATCCCCGTTATTGTCGATCAGGACAATGGAAAAACGGTTTTTGAGTCTTCAGTGATATTGATCTACCTTGCCAACAAGACGGGCAGGCAATTTCTGCCAGAAGATCATTCAGAGCAATATTGGATTACCCTGCAATGGCTGATGTTTCAGGTCGCCCATGTGGGGCCTATGCTTGGCCAGGTTCACCACTTTACAAGATTCAATCCGGGAATTGCGCCTTATGCTGAAGAACGCTATCTGAACGAGGGGCTTAGACTCTACAAGGTAATGGATGCTCATCTCGAACGTCATGAATTCCTTGCTGGCAATTATTCAATCGCTGACATGGCAACCTGGCCATGGATCGCCAGATTCAACTGGCAGACGGTCGATATCAATGAATACCCAAATGTTCTGCGCTGGTATCTCTCCATTGCAAAACGACCGGCAGTCCAGCGAGCATGGAATGTTCCGCCAAGTGATCAACCAATGCCAATGCCATAATCATCCACATGTTCCGGTTGAGGGTTTGAAGTTAACCCTGTATGCGGTAATGAGCAGATCAACTTGTGAGAAGATGATAATCAACGCCTTTCGCATAATCGAGAACGCAATCGGATAACTCGGCTCAGGCATGCAATTGACAGAGTTCCTGAATAGGCAATACCTGAAAGCCCGGGATGCCAAACTTCAATTGCGGGAAAGCGCAGCCTCCACGCCCATAATCGCAAGCGGCTTGATCATTTTCGTTAATGTCAGTGCACGATCACTCGAGGCATTACCGTCCAAAGCCCTCTTCTTGACTCCCTGCAGGATCGCGGCAAACCGGAAAAAGCTAAACGACAGATAAAAGTTCCAGTCGGCAATACTGTCAAGGCTTCTTCTCTGGCAATACAGTTCCACATATTCGGCCTCTTCCGGTATACCGAGTTCTTTGCGGTTCACATTACCCAACCCGGGTAGAACATCGTTTTCGGGAAAACGAAGTTGCATGCATTGATAGGCAAGGTCTGCAAATGGATGTCCCAGTGTACTGAGTTCCCAGTCCAGTATTGCCAAAATATCAAGCCGATCAGGATCAAAAATCAAGTTATCCAAACGATAGTCTCCATGTACAACGCAGGACGCACCATCTTCAGCGGGAAGGTTTTCAAGTAGCCACTCGGCGAGGTAGTCCATTTCCTCAATCGATTCGGTTGCCGAGTGTCGGTATTGACGTGCCCAGCGATCGGTCTGACGGGTGAAATAGTTTCCCGGTTTTCCGAAATTCGACAGCCCGGCAGACTCGGGATTAACAGAGTGAAGATTAGCCAATACCTGATTCACTTGATCGTACACCTTGATTCTCTGGTCCTTGCTCAATTCCGGGAGTGCAGGGTTCCAGAATATGGAGCCATGGATAAACTCCATGACGAAGAACACGGTTCCGATAATGTCTTCGTTTTCACAAAGGTGAAGACAGCGTGGAGTCGGAATCCCGAGACCATGTAATGCATTCATGACTCGAAACTCTCGATCGACTGCATGCGCCGAAGGAAGCAGGTTTCCATCAGGTTTTCGCCTCAGCACATATTGTGTTTTGGGGGTATGCAGTCGATAGGTTGGGTTCGATTGACCATCAGGGAACTTGAAGACATCCATGGGACCTGAAAAGGATTCCAGATGCTCGGAAAGATGGGTTTCGAGCTGCTTCAGTCTTGAACTATCAAGGTCATGCATAACGGGCAATAATCTGTTTGCCAAGTGTCATGTGGTGAACCTGATCAGGCCCGTCAGCCTGTCGGCACCATCGGGCGTAGTTGAATGCTTCCGACATGAAGTAATCGGCAGACAGCCCGCCAGCACCGTGCATTTGCATACATCGATCAAGAACCTTCTGAACCAGAAATGGGATCCTTGTCTTGCTCGCTGCAATCAAGTCCATGGCTTTGCCTGCCCCATGCCTGTCCATTTTCCTGCATGTTTCATGGACTAGCAAACGAGCCATTTCAATATCCGAGAATGATTTTGATATATCTTCCCGGACCGACTGATTCTTGGACAGCGGTTTTCCAAATGCATTGCGGTTGGTCACGCGAGCACAGGAAAGCTCCAAAGCCCTTTGGGCTGCCCCAATCAAGCGCATGCAATGGTGAATTCGTCCAGGCCCCAGGCGTCCCTGGGCAATTTCAAAACCCCTGCCGGGGCCGAGCAGAATGTTTTCGACCGGCACACGAACACCTTCAAAAAGAATTTCTGCATGTCCAAATGGTGCATCGTCATAACCCAACGTGGTAAGTGGACGTACTATGGAAACTCCGGGTGTCTGTGTGGGCACCAGCACCTGACTTTGCTGGCGACGTCGGTCTGGATTATCGGGGTCTGTCTTGCCCATAACAATCAACAATTGATTGTTTTCATGCATTGCTCCGGTTATGAACCACTTTCTGCCATTCAGGACCCATGCATCATCATCCCGCTCAATTTCAAGCTGGATATTGGTGGCATCACTGGACGCTACATCCGGTTCGGTCATGGCATAGGAAGACCGAATTTCACCTTTGAGTAGCGGTTCCAGCCAGGCTTTTTTCTGTTCAGGTGTTCCGTATTTCATCAGAACTTCCATGTTTCCGGTATCCGGAGCATTGCAGTTAAAGACTTCTGGAGACCACAGGACACGTCCCATTTCTTCTGCAAAAGGAGCGTATTCGAGGTTGGTCAAGCCCCTGTTTTTCCAATAGCGTCCATATTCGACATGGATGAACAGGTTCCAGAGCTCTTGCTTCATGGCCAGTTTCTTGAGTTCATCGACTAAGTCAGGACTCTTGAATCGGTTTTGTGCTGAATTCAGGGCTTCGCGATAAGCGATTTCATTCGGATAGACATGCCTGTCCATAAAATCCTTGAGGCGCGCGAGCAACATCTCAGCTGTGTCAGATCTAACCATGGCTGATCTCAACACAAGAACGATTTGCGAACCCCGGACTGATCGTTTCCCTGCATATCATTTTCCATGCCGAACTTGTTGCCGATAAAAAATGAATACCAGCAGCCAGGCGGGAAGACTTATGACTGCAGCATAAAGCAACATCATCAGAGGACCGAGCAAACCTGCGATTAAAACCCCGAATATGCTCAAAGGGCCCAAAATTAGCATGCATACATAAATCGAAATTTTTCGATCCTGATGCCATAGCTTTCGACATGCAAGTGCCAGAAACAACCCGGAGACAGCGCAGACAATCATCAGAAAAATATGACCATCGCCTCCCTTTTCTTCAAAAACCGACAAGCCAAACCGGATCAATGCAGTCAGAAAAATTCCGGCAGGCAGCCAAAGAAACGCAATAGCCCAGAAAAGCACTTTGCGGATACTTGAATTGGATTGAGACATTTTTGCGTCCTCAAATTTGCTTGATTTACTGATTACGGTTGTGACTGGTTTCCACAGTCAAATACGATGCCCGTATCCAGCAAGTCCTGAATCCTTGTGACTTCAATTCCGATTTCACCGAGAACTGAGCAACTGTGCTCACCGAGTTCCGGTGCCGGGTGGTCAATTTTCGATTCCGTTCTTGAAAATCGAGGGGCAGGGGCAGACTGGAGAACGCCATTGATCACGACATGACTTGACCGCTCCTTGTTGGCAGGATGATCGGGAGCCTCCCGTAAATCCAGGACTGGGCTCACACAAGCATCGGAACCTTCCAGCATATCACACCATTCTTGACGTGGACGTGTCTTGATTATGGTGGATATACGATCACGCAGGGCAGGCCAGTTTAACGGGTCTTTGTGGCTGGGCAGGGTATTTTCATCAAGTCCGAGCTGCTCCATCAGGAAGGAGTGAAACTTGTCCTCCAAAGCACAAATCGAAATATATTTCCCGTCAGAACACTCGTAGACATTGTAGTGATGTGCCCCTCCATCAAGAAGATTTATGCCGCGATGCTCCCTGTTCCAGCTACCTTCTGCGGCCATTTCATGGATCGTCAACAGTTGATATATGGAACCATCAACCATCGCCGCATCGACGACCTGTCCAAGCCCGGATTGTTGTCTCTCAAGCAATGCGGCAAGAATTCCATTTGCCAGCAACATGCCACCACCGCCCATATCTGCAACCATATTGAGGGGAATCTGAGGTTTGCTTCCATATTCGCCCATCGCATGCAATGCACCGGTAATTGACAGGTATGCAAGGTCATGTCCAGGGGCATTCGCAAGTGGTCCGTCTTGTCCCCAACCGGTTATTCGCCCGAAAACCAGTCCGGGATTTTGCTCAAGACAAACATCAGGGCCGATTCCCAGTCTCTCGCAAACCCCCGGTCGATAAGGGTCGATCAATACATCGGCACTCTTAATCAATTGAAGAAGTATGGATGCTCCTTTCTCATGCTTGAGGTTGATTGCAATGGACTCCTTGCTGCGCATGCCAATCAAGCTACGCCTTTTTTCGATCTTATTGAATCTTTCTACAACAATCACTCGTGCCCCCATGTCAGCAAGCATCATGCCTGCCATGGGGCCGGGGCCTATCCCGGCAAGTTCAATGACTGTATATCCGTTCAGTGTTCCCAATTTCGAACCCGTAAACTATCTGTAAATTGACTTGACTTATTGTATACAGAGAGCATTTGATTTCCGTGAATCATCGATGGGTTCAGAGATTTCTTGATCGTGATCCGATATAGCCAGGCAAGCCGACATCCCAACTGCCATCATCATTGATATGTTCAAGGCATTCTGGGTATGAGTAACTGGCGGGTACTTCATCCTGGAAGAAATCATCGCTTGGCCAGACATGCCGGTTTTTCTTAGCCTCCGTAGATTTCTGGAATCAAAATGTCTGCAAGGCAAGAGGTGGTGGATGAATATATCCTTGAAGAATCCGGATGGTCGTTCCGGTGTGACTTGGATTCTCGGCGTTCGACTCTCCCGGATTTGTTGAACGGCAATTCTTCTGTAGTACCCGAAATGACATTGAGGATAGAGAAGCCCATTGACTCCAGCATGGAGTTCCCGCTCAACATGCAGGCGATGTATGATAGGGAAGCAGCCTGGCAAGCTTGGCACAAGCTGTTTCGGCAGTCTGATACTCAAATCATCGGAATTTCACACGGATCCACTACCTGAACTTGTCGAGACCCCGGCATCATGAAATCATGCAGTTTGAACTCCGAAACTTGAGGTAGACATAATGGAAATCCCGGAAACGGAAAAAAGCATGAAAATCGCATTAATCAAGGGAGACGGAATTGGCATCGATGTTGCTGAGGCCGCAAAAGAGGTCATTGACCGGACTTTGGAAGTTAAGCAGGTGGCAAAATTCGATTATTGCGAGATCGAAGCGGGAGCAAAATACTATCAAAAAACCGGACTCGATATCGAACCAGAAGGCGAAGAAATGGCAGAACAATGTGATGCCATCTTGCTCGGTGCTATTGGTCTGCCTTCAGTAAGAACGTCCGAAGGCACTGAAGTCATGCCTCATCTTCGACTTCGTGAACAGATGGATCTGTATGCTGCGGTCCGCCCGGTACGCTCTTATTCAAAATCATTCCAGAGACTCAGCGACCCGCGGGCAGCGAAGATTGATCTAATCATCCTGAGAGAGAATACTGAAGGGTTGTTCTACACGGCTGCGACAAGTGGCCGAACACAGGTAGCCAACGACTATGAAGTTCGAGAGACAATGCGAATTACCCGTTCAAACACCGAGAAACTTCACCGATTTGCCTTTCGACTCGCTACTAAACGACAGCAGCAGGGAAAGAATGCACTGTTGACCTGTGTTGACAAAGCCAATGTATTCAAGTCGATGGCTTTTTTCAGAAAAATATTTGATGAAATCGCTGTGGAATTCCAGAATGTCGAAACATCGTATAACCATGTTGACGCACAGGCCCTTGACTTGATTCGTCATCCCTGGGAATTTGGCGTCCTGGTTATGGAAAACATTTTCGGCGACATTCTCTCCGACCTTGGTGGTGGACTGGTCGGCGGAATGGGTATGGCGCCATGCGCTGAAATTGGAGATCAAAACGGGCTGTTCCAACCTTCTCATGGTACGGCTCCCGACATCATGGGCAAAGATTTGGCAAATCCACTAGCAGGTATTCTGGCTGGATCAATGATGCTGGATTACCTATCGGAAAAATTCGATTACCAGGTGCTGGCAGATTGTTCAGGAATGATTGATCAAGCCATTGAACGTGGATTCGATGAGGATCGCCTCCGCCCCTGTGAATCAGGAGGTGACATGGGTACTCAGGCAATCACGGAAGAGGTAATGGCATTGCTTGACGAAATCAACCGGAGAGAGTAGTTTCACTGCCCTGACTGTACACTCATGACATCTGTCTCACAGAAATGCTTCAGTCGCAAAACCGAGGTGGATCAAAAGCGGTTACAGGAGGGGCATTTCCTTCAAATTTCTCAATCCTGACCAGACAGCTATTTGCAATTGGCCCCTGACCCAACAGGGATGTCCCTTTATCTGGAGTCAGTACATTCGGGTTGCCATGCCTGCATAGACTGCCAATAACTCCCGGTTCGTCGGGATCAAACCAGGCCCCTGTACTCATCAGTGCAACACCATCGCGAATCCCATCATCAATTACTAACCCGGCCAGACATGCCCCGCGCTCGTTGTAGACTTTCACTGTATCGCCTGACTTGAGGTTTCTTTTGCATGACTCCCGGGCATTGATTGCAATTGGCTCGCGCCCATCCACTTTTTTTGATCGGCTATACTGTCCATGATCAAGTTGCGAATGCAGTTTTGTTGCCGGCTGATTCGACAATAGGTGAAGAGACTCTCTCTCTGCATTACCGAGCCATTCCAGAGGTTCCATCCAGGCTGGATGTCCCGGGCAATCAGGATACCCGAATCGATCGATCGTTTGGCAAAACAGCTCGATTTTCCCACTTCTGGTTTTGAGCGGGTTATTGAGGGGATCATCACGAAATGACTTGAATAAAACAGCCGGTTCCTTGGGTGGAGGGTAGAGCGTCCAGCCATTGGACTTGAAGTCTTCATAGCTGGGGAGGTCAATGCCGCGGGATTTGGCATTTTGCCGAGTCTGACTGTAAATGAAATGCAGCCACTCCTCTTCATTACGGCTCCCTGTGAATGCTTCCACAACACCCATTTTTTTCGCAATTCCGGAGAATATGTCAAAATCATTTCTGGCATGACCCGGTGGATCAACCGCTTTTTCCATTTGAACGGCAAATGGATCTCGGGGTGAGAGTGCTATGTCATTCCGTTCTAGTGTCGTGGTACAGGGAAGTACGATATCGCAATGCTTGGCCATGCTGTTCCAACACCATTCATTCACAATGATCGTATCGGGTTTCTGCCAGGCCCTGAGCATTCGATTGATATCCTGATGATGGTGAAATGGGTTTCCTCCTGCCCAGTAAACCAAATGTATGTCAGGATAGGTTAGAGTTTGACCGTTGTAGTCGTACTGATCACCCGGATGCAGCAGCATGTCGACAAACCGGGCTACGGGAATGAAGCTCCTGACCGGGTTTTCTCCTTGTGGCAGTGATGCACCGGGTACCCGGGAACCGTGGTCACCAACGCTGTTGGTGGCACTGTATCCAAATCCAATACCACCGCCAGGCAGTCCGATCTGTCCGAGCATCGATGCTACAGCGATACCAGCCCAAAAAGGCTGTTCACCATGATCTTGCCGGGTAAGGGACCAGGATAGCGAAATCATGGTTCGACCCGCGGACATCTCTCGAGCAAGATTGAGGATATCGTATTCGCCTAGACCGCAAATCCCTGCTGCCCATCTTGCGGTTTTTGCTGTTCCATCTTCTGTCCCATTCAGATAGGAGAGAAATTTCTCGTAGCCTGTGGTGTACTTCGAAATGAATGCCTGATTTACCCTGTTTTCGAAAAACAGGGTGTATGCAATGCCCAGGAGTAATGCGGTATCGGTATTCGGCCATGGAGCAAGCCACCGGATTCGAGAGTCGTCGCCCAGATCAGACTGGACAGGGCTCACATTGATGATTTGCACTCCACTGTCCAAAGCGAGCTGTAGATTTTCCTTTTGGGTATGTCGACCTAGCCCGCCAGAATTGATTTGCCCATTCTTGAGCGGAATACCACCAAAGGCCACCACGAGATTCGAGTTATCAATAATTGAAGGCCAGCTAGTGGCATGCGTCAACATTACATATAGATTCCCGATGACATGAGGGAGCAGTACTTCACCTGCTGCAAAACTGTAGGTATCGACGGAACGGACATACCCGCCGATACAGTTCAAAAAACGGTGGATCTGGCTTTGCGCATGGTGAAATCGACCAGCACTCGCCCAGCCATAGGATCCGGCATAAATAGATTCGTTTCCATGAGTGTGGATAACCCTGGTCAACTCATCCGCAACAATCTGATCTGCTTCTTCCCACGTGACTTGAACAAATGGATCCCTGCCACGTCGCTCATTTGCAGTCCCAGGTCCATGATCCAGCCAACTTTTTCGGATGGCCGGTGTCATGATTCGGCTCGGTCCTCGTAGAACATCAACGATTCCCGAACCAATGGGGGAGACATCTGGATCTTCTTCAAACCCGTGCAGTGTCGTGACCCGTCCATCCCGTGTTTCAACACGATAGGTCCCCCAATGCGAAGCCGTCAAGGGCAATGCTGAATGATTAGTCATGGGAAATTACCTTGAAGAACGACTTAATGCCTTGCATCAATAATATAGGAAAGATGCCTCTCATCTAATGTAAGATGGTAGGCTTGTCCTGTTTTGACATCGAACTCCACTCGCTCTCCCTGAATTTCGAAGGCCTTGCCGTAGAAGTGAAGGTGCATTAATGGACAGTCTCCGGCAGATCGAATCGCATGAAGCCTACCAGGCAGCAGCGATACAGCAGTTCCAGGCTGAACTGTAATATCGGTCACCCATTCTGCACGGGAATGTCCAGTTTGCCGATAGAGACTATGGATTTCCCTGCCCTCAATCGCCGCTATAATCGCCCAGGAATTTCCATGATTGTGGGGTCGGTATGTTTGACCGGGCAGGGCAGAGTAAACATAAAGGGAATATTCCTGAACCGGATCTGCATAAACATGAAAAAACAATTCCGGTCGTTCTGTTGACGGGGTCGGAAACTCTTCTCTGGGAAACAGTTCTTTTTTTTCGCAAAGCCGCATAAGTTCATGCTTTGCGAGTTCAAGAGAGGATTCGTCCACTCCCTCAGTCAAACAGCATCGCACCCGGTCAACCATAACATCTATGGCCTGCTTTCTCTTCTCTTTGATTGACTTTTCCATTAAGCGTGATCCTGACGATTGTAATAACCATGATGTCAGCCAATTATTCCGGATAATTTTTCAGCTATTGCATAACGATTATAATTCCATTGTCCAAAGCGGTTCATACTTTTGCTTCTCATACCATCAGTTAAGACTTTTGCCTTCACCATTGAATCCAGCAGCCCAGCCTATCGACCATGAAATTTCAGATCGCAATCAATCTTGAACGGGTTGATGACAGTTTGGACATGCTGGAAGTTGCCCGACATACTCTGGAAATGGTGCGGATCGCTGATCAGGGCGGTTTTGGCTTGATCTGGGCGGCGGAGCATCATGCACTTGAGATGACAATTGCCCCCAATCCATTTCAGATTCTGACCTGGTGGGCACCACACGTTAGAGAGGCTCGTTTAGGTACAGCTGTCGCCGTTGCTCCCTATTGGCATCCAATTAATCTGGCAGGGGAGGCGGCCTTTACCGATCTGATTACAGGGGGGCGACTCGAATTCGGCATCGGGTCAGGGGCTTATCAACGGGAATTTGACCGGATGAAACCCGGATTGAAGCAAGCCGATGGCTATCGGTATTTACAGGAAATGCTTCCGGTCTTGAGAGCATTATGGAAAGGAGACTATGCACATCAGGGAGAGTTCTGGTCTTTCCCTGTATCAACATCGGTACCCAAGCCGCTACAAAGACCCCATCCGCCAATCTGGGTTGCAGCCCGTGCCCCCGTTTCCTTTGATTATGCGGTAGAACAGGGATGCAATATTATTGCCTGGCCTCTGACACGGCCCTTCTCTGAAGCAGAACTCTACAAGCAGCACTTTGATGCTTCGCTTGCCAAACATCCAGGCTGTGAAGTTCCCGTATTTGCCATGATGAGACATACATCAGTCTATGAGTCAAAGTCTGATCGTCGAACTGCGATTGATGCAATTACTCGGGTTTTAGGGCAATTTGAAAATGTTTTTCGAAATCTGGGTGGTGTCGCAAATGGGTTTCCAGAACAGATTCCGCTAGAGGAATTGACGGAACGAGAGCAATATGACGAAAACTATCTCGAGGAAAATCTGGTTTTCGGGTCGACTCAACAGGTCGTGGAAAAACTAAAGCAATACCAGGAACTGGGAATCGATGAATTCATTTACTATGCCAGCATGGGCTTGGTGATGTTTTTGGGTTGCCCTGTCCATCAGCGTCTGATCAGGTAATCCCGGCAAATCTTGCGGTTTTACGCCTTCGCGAAGCAAATAGAAGGAGGAATAAACAGCCTGTATCGCCGCCTGAATCGATTGATGTCCCTGAACCAGGAACCGGACTCCGTGCTCAGCAAGAAAATCAGGATCAGCAAGTTCAGGTCCTGCACCCCCCAGCATGATCGGCAATTTCGCAACGTTGCTGATTGTCTCAAGTTGTTCACGGGTTTTGACTCCAGCCAGAAACAGGGCATCGACGCCGGTTTTCTGATAGGCCTCCACGCGTTTCAATGTATCCCCCAGTGAACTGAATCTTGGTGCATTGGTTCTTGCCGCAATCAGTACGGATGCATCTCGTCTTGCATCAACTGCAGCCCGCATTTTACCGATCCCTTCTTCAATGGATAACAATGAAGGACTTTTGCCAGAAGCAAATGGGCGAGGCAGATGGGTGTCTTCAATCGAAAGGCCGGCAGCACCGGCATTCTCAAGTTCCTGAACAGTTCTTCGGACATTCAATGCGTTGCCGTAGCCATGATCCGCATCCACCATCAATGGCAGGCTGCCTGCACGACAAATGCGGCGAGTCAAGCCCGATAATTCACTGAGCGTGAGCAACATGTGATCGGGGTCGCCGAGTATGGCTAGAGATGCCGTTGATCCGGCCAGCATGAGTGCCTCAAAACCAATATCTTCGGCAATCCTGGCCGCTATCGGGTCATTGACCGAAGCCGGCAAGATACAATGATCTTCACGAAGCAAATCCACAAGACTTGATGGTTTTGACAAATTATCCATGCGATCGTCAGATATATCAATCATCGGCTGAAGACTATCTTTCCGGAATCAGGCCCTTCGGAGCAAATCGCATGACAACCAGCAAAATAGCCCCCATCATTATCAGTCGGGTTTGTGCGGCATTTTCGATCAAATGCTCTTTCAACCAGTAGCCTTCCTCAAGCGGAAACGTGATTGCAGCAACCAGTGCATAGCCAAGGGGTTCTGCCTGGATCCACAGGAACCAGATAATGCAGCCGCCCAGGACCGAGCCCCAGTTGTTGCCCGAACCCCCAAGAATGACCATCACCCAGATCAGAAAAGTATAACGTAAAGGCGCATAGCTTCCCGGTACCAGCTGACCATCCAGAGTCACCAGCATCGCTCCCGCAATGCCGCAAACAGCACAGCCAAGAATAAATGTCTGAAGATGTCGTCCGGTTACATCCTTGCCCATCGCACTTGCAGCATCTCGATTATCCCGAATGGCGCG
This sequence comes from Arenicellales bacterium, assembly GCA_028285825.1. Classification (GTDB taxonomy): domain Bacteria; phylum Pseudomonadota; class Gammaproteobacteria; order Arenicellales; family Poriferihabitantaceae; genus Poriferihabitans; species Poriferihabitans thioversatilis. The sequence goes on from JAPYNK010000096.1 coordinate 15,758, forward strand.
CATCATTCTTCCCCATGGGGATTTGAGCGCACGCTCAGAAAGCCACATAAGAATTGCAAGCACGCCCAGAAACAGCACGAAATAGCAGAACTTGACCAGCAATGATGCCATGGCAACCGGATTTGCACTCAAGCTCTCTGCGAGATTCAAGAACCACCCGGTTTCAACAAGGTTGATTTCGTAAGGTACCGGTCGCGACAATCCGGTCACATTCTTGACCCCACGAGTCAGCCACTCCTCATATTTGATGATAGCGATGATTATTTCGGAGATGCCCAAAGTGGCAATCGCAAGATAGTCGGCCCGAAGACCCAGCGAAATCCTGCCAATAAGCCAGGCACCGCCAGCGGCTACCAGCCCTCCCATCATCCATGAAAGAATAATCGGCAAGCCTAATCCGCCCAAATATCCGGTCAAGGCCGGGTTGATTGATTCGATGTCTTCAACAGCCGTTGAATACAGGCCCTGAAATAGCCAATACCCCAGGAAGCCCACAAGGATGATGCCCCACATGCGAAAGGGAGGGGCGACCTTTTTCCGGACAAGCACGATCGCCAATACGGTTATACCCAGAATTATCAGGCTGCCAAGGATGCCTAACCCTCCTGCTGACCACGCTTCACTGACCGGCTCGGCCGAAATGAGAACGGCACTCAACCCTCCCAAAGCAACGAATCCCATAATTCCGGCATTGAACAATCCGGCATAGCCCCACTGGATATTGACGCCAAGCGCCATGATCGCCGAAATCAGGCACATATTCAGGATCCCAAACGCGACATTCCAGCTCTGCAGCCATCCGACTCCAAGCAGAAAAACCACAAATGCGGCAAAGTAGAAAATATCCTTTTGCTTCAAAGTACTTTCCCTCGAATGATGCCAGTCGGGCGGACCAATAGCACAACAACCAGAATAATGAATGAGATCGCGAATTTGTAGTTTGTCGATAATAACTGCAGCAATCCCTCCGGCACCCAATCGCCCGGGATCAGGTAAGTCGCGAATTTTTTGTAGGCATAAGTCAGTAGTACCTCGGAATATGCAATCACGAACCCGCCTAAAATAGCGCCCACTGGCTGCCCAATTCCACCGACAATGGCCGATGCAAAAATCGGAAGCAGCAACTGCATAAACACGAAGGGCTTATAGGATTTGTCCAAACCATACAATGTCCCGCTCAAGGTCGCCAGCACAGCAGCCAGTATCCACGCCATTGCAACAATTCGGTCCGGATTGATGCCTGAAAGCAGGGCAAGATCTTCATTGTCGGAAAATGCCCGCATCGCCTTTCCTGATCGGGTGCGATACAGAAACCAGAAAAGAGCCCCAGCCAATGCGCCGGCAACCACGATGGTAATGACCTGCGTGGTTTTGATGGCGAGACCTTCATTCAATCCTGTCATGCGCTTGAATTCAATGGCTCGGATGAGAAATCGTTGGCCATCGGCCATGACTTGCTCATCTGGCCCAATCATGAGTCGAGTAAGGCCAGCCATGACGAACATTACTCCAACCGACACTATTGCAAAGGTAATCGAACCTGCTCGTTGTCTTCGATAGAACCTATACACGATTCTTTCGGTGGCAAGAGCCATGATCATTGCACCAAGAATACCGGCTGGGAGAGCGAGCAGAGCCGTTGGCAGGGGGCCTGCATTTATCCCGACAGATTGGAAATACCAAGTCAAAAACAGGGTTAACATCGCCCCCCATGACATCAACTCGCTATGTGCAAAATTGGCAAAACGAAGAATGCTGTATATGACTGTTATGCCCAACGCCCCGAGGGCTAGCTGTGCACCATAGGTAGTGGCAGGAATAATCACGAAGTTGCTAAACAGCACGATGGCACTCAGGAAATCCATTCATCCACCCAAAAATGAACGTTGGACTTCAGGATTGGCCAACAAGGTCTTGCCTTGATCAGTGAAGCGGTTCTTGCCTTGAACCAGCACGAATCCTCGATCAGCAATTTCCAGTGCCTGCCTGGCATTCTGTTCAACCATCAACACAGCAACACCGCTGGCTGTAATATCCCGAATCCGCCCAAAAAGATCCTGCATGACAATTGGAGCCACGCCAGCAGTTGGTTCGTCAAGCATCAACAATTTAGGTTCGGTCATCAGAGCCCGACCAATGGCTACCTGCTGGCGTTGACCACCTGAAAGTTCCCCGGCCAGCTGCTTGCGTTTGTCCTTGAGAACGGGGAATAACTCAAATATCTGATTCCTGGTATTCGCGAAATCATCTTCACGAACAAAGGCACCCATCTCAAGATTTTCCTCAACGCTCATTGATGGGAAGACATTATGAGTTTGAGGAACGAATGCCATGCCTTGCAGAACTCGTTCGGATGGGGGTAGGGCAGTAATATCATGGCCCTTGAAGACAACCTTCCCCTCACGGAGCCGGATCATCCCGAAAATGCCTTTCATCGCGGTTGATTTTCCCGCACCATTGGGCCCAACTACGACTGCAATTTCACCTTCTTCAACCTGAAGACCGCAATCATGGATGATGTCTGGTCCTGCACCATAACCTCCGCTCATTCCAGTTGCCTCGAGAAAACTCATTCCTGAAAACCCGTTCAATGTGGAATCTTCCTGCCCAGGTAAGACTCAATCACCTTGTGATTAGTCTTGACTTCTTCAGCACTCCCTTGTGTCAGTATTTTTCCTTCCGCCATCACGATAACGGGATGGCACATCCGCGTTATGAAGTCGATGTCATGCTCAATCATGCAGAATGTGTAGCCTTGCTCCTGATTTAACTCCTGGATTGAATCACCAATGGTTTTCAGGAGAGTTCGGTTGACACCAGCTCCGACTTCGTCCAGAAACACAATCTTTGCTTCGCTCATCATGGTCCGACCGAGTTCGAGAAGCTTTTTTTGCCCTCCGGACAGATTGCCGGCGGGTTCGTTCTCAAGATGGGATATCTTCAGAAACTCCAGAACTTCATGGGCATGTTCTCGGATTCGTTCTTCTGATTCCTGAATTTGACCCGGGCTGAACCACACATTCAACAGTTGCTCGCCAGGTTGCTGACCTGGAACAACCATTAGGTTTTCGAGTACGGATAGAGAGGAAAATTCGTGAGCAATTTGAAACGTTCGGACCAGTCCACGAGAGAATAACTGGTGGGGAGGGAGTCCGGTTATTTCTTCCCGACCCAGAAAGATCTGGCCGGAGGTTGGGGGGTAAGTGCCCGCGATGGCATTAAACAGGCTGGTTTTTCCTGCTCCGTTCGGGCCAATCAAACCCGTTATGGTTTCTGCTTCAATGGCAAGGCTGACTCCGTCAACAGCCCTGATTCCGCCAAAATGCAGATGGAGATCCCTTACGGAAAGCATTGTCTATCCGATAATGCAAAAAAGCGACCGGGACGGATCAGCCCCGGCCGCCTAGATTCAAGTGGTCACTGGAATCAGTGATTTGAGACTTTTTCAAACTTGCCGTTTTTCACTTCCATTTCAAAATACGAACCGGCAGACTCACCCGACCCAATCAACTCGACAGCAGATGCCCCAACATAGTCAATCTCTCCGCCATCGGCAATGATCCTGAGAGCTTTGGCGAGTTCTCCCGGGTAGATTTTCTCTCCCGGTGCATTGGCTACTTTTTCGACATGGCTCTTGAAGTCGGCACTCTTGGTTGAACCAGCAGACTGCATTGCCAGCAAGATCAGAGCTGATGCATCATAGGATTCACCTGCATAAGGACCTGAGGCATTAAAACTCGATCCGGCAAGATCTGACAGCATGTTGGCTCCCGGGCTGTCTGATCCGGGGCGGGTGCCAAACGAGCCATTGATATCCGTACCAAAGGCATCAGTCAGCGATTCGCCAAGCATGCCATCGGGGAGCATGAATGCATCGAACGCACCATTATCCAGCGATGCCTGGATAATCCCTTTTCCGCCTTGATCCAGATAGCCGATGACAACCAGCACTTCACCGCCCGCCGAGGCCAGTGTTGCAACCTCTGCAGAGTAATCCGCCTTACCGTCCTCATGCGAGACAGAGGCGGTTATTTCACCGCCTGCCGCACTATATGAAGATTGAAAACTGTCTGCCAGTCCCTTGCCATAATCGTTATTGGTATAGGTTACGGCGACAGATTTTATACTCCGATTTCCAAGAATACTTGCCATAACCTGACCTTGTCTGGCATCAGAGGGAGCGGTTCGAAAAAACAGTCCGTTATCTTCAGCAGTAGACAATGCGGGGGTAGTGGCCGAAGGTGAAATCATGACCACGCCGTTCGGCAGAGCGACATTGTTCAAGACTGCTGTGGTCACTCCTGAACAGTTCGCACCATTGATTGCGGCAACGCCATCAGAAGTAATCAGGCGCTCGGCTGCTGCGGTGGCTGCGGCTGCATCAACACAGGTGCTATCACCACGAACAGCGACAACTGAATGCCCGCCAAGAAGCAGGCCGCTATCCGACACTTCGCTTATAGCGAGTTCTCCGCCTGCGGCGATATCTGGCGCCAAAGACTCAATTGGGCCCGTGAAGCCCATTAGGATGCCGATCTTCACATCATCGGCCATGGCAATACCACCCGACAGGGTGATACCGATAACACTGTAAACTAATTTTTTCATCATGGGAACTTTCCTTCGCGTGTTTGTAGTTGATTTGCTATTGAGATTGAATCTCATCTTTTATTGTTATGATTGTATGCCAATGAAGACCTTATTCCAAACCTGGTCAACATTCGAGGCAATCCTTGAAGCGTGCTATCAATTATGTGCCATAAAACCATGCAAAAGCCGGAAGACTGCTCGGTTTCCGGAATTCTGAAAGCAGATTCAAGATTAATTTGATGCAGAAAGAGTATTTGAGATCTGAAAAGGGGGGGGCAGACAGAATTTGCCGCGGCAAGGGTGTTCCAGCGCATTCTGGAAACGCCAACCCTGTCCTCGATTTGAAGCTGGGTTTGTTGGGTATAGCAGGGTTATGGATTAAGGTAGTTGTCCCAGAGATCATGGGATGACATCGCTTGGGGGAATCGGAGTGCGCGATCGCTTGACCGCGGATCCCCGCGACAGGGCCGGAAGGAGCTGCCCGTGGGCGGCCTTTTTTGCAGCCGGGTTCCCCAGCCTTCGAATGAACCCACTGCGACTTACAGGTATTTTTGTATGTAAATCCCCTTGATTTTCCTGGCGCAGGATGATTGCGACCACCTGGTTGGTCATTGCATTGAAATTGTGTGGGTCGTTCCCTGTTTTGAGTCGGCAGCGACACCCATCATAGGTAAAGCTCCTAAAGTAATACCGCCTCGTTTCAATGCCTAGGCGGTTGCAAACGGGTGAATTAAGATTTTTGGCATTGACCTGCACCTCATCCGGCAAAGTCAGGCCATAGGCAAATTCCTCCGTAAATTCCCCGCCCTTGATTTAGGTGGGCAGATGGAAGATTTTAAATGCCTTTAGGCGGTATGGAAAATTGCAGAGCCCTTGCCTGGACAAGTCATATTCCTTTAGCCCGTTGCCTTCGGGGTCATCATCGATGCGTTACGATAGCGTTCGACAACAATCCCTTTAATATGCAGACCCGTAGGCAGCATAGATTTCCTTCTCGGGCACAGGTCTTCCTCGGTCACCGTTGGGAAATCAAGTTCTTCTTCGATTCCCTGTGTGCCAGCATGTACGATTGCCGCGAGCGCAAGATAGGGGCTCGCAGCTGCATCTGCGGCGCGAAACTCAAAATTGAACTGATCCATCTCTGCAATATCGCTCAAACTGTTCACTGGGCAAATGCGAACCGCGGCTTCACGGTCGCGGAATCCAAGATTATTGAAAGCCGCACTCCAGCGATGAGGCATCAGCCTGTTGCAGGAAATGACGCTGGGTGCGGTCAGCGCGGCAATGCTATCGAGATATTTCAGTATGCCGGCAACAAATTGTCCCGCAATCTGACTGAGTCCATACCTGCTTTTTGGGTCGTAAGTTACCGTATTTCCGTCGTTATCACATAAACTCATATGAATGTGGACGCCATTGCCGACATCCGCAGGGTCGCGTAACGGTGTGAAACTTGGGTTAAGCTGCAGACGCTCGGCACAAATACAAACAAGCTCCCGCAGAATCGTTGCCTGATCCGCAATGGCCAATCCAGAAACCGGTCCAATAGTTACTTCATACTGATCGATGCCATACTCTTTCATGAAGGTGTCTGGTTGCAATCCTGCCTGCTTGATAGCCGCAACAAGAACTTCCGCGAATTCCCGTTGCAATCGAAATCCCGAGGTTGTGTATGCATTCCCGGGTGGAGAGCCGTTTGCAACGAGGTGGAACTCGTGCTCAAACGCGCCGTAAAGGGTTAAATTGGCAACCGCCTCAAGGCGCTCCAGGGCTGCTCGCAAAATGGATCGGGTGCAGCATTCCCAAGTAGATCCGTCGGTTTCGCAAATATTCCCAAGTACAAACCGTTCGACTGGTTTTCCGTCTTCAAGATCAAGTTCTACATAGGTTTTTGAGTCAGGAATTAACGTCAAGTCACCAAGAGCACCATAAGGACTATCGGCAATAGAATCAAAACAGGTTATTTGTACATTGGTCGGGGTCCAGCCAATGCCGCTTTTCAAACGCTTATCGAACTGGCTTGCCGGGAATGATTTGCCGCGCACCTTGCCGGCAATGTCACTGGTAGCAGCAATTATAAGAGGTTCACTTCTCATTGCCTGTTGATCGGACTTCTATTGCAGTTTGTTCCACTTGTCAATTCGCCGCTGAGTTCTACTCCAGCCCTGTTGAGGAATATTGGAAGCCGGTGCCTCGACCAGCATCACTGCTTCGCAATAGGTGTGCCACAGACAGTTTCCAAATCTGACTTTCCAGACCATTTTCAGCCGTGTTTGTCATTGCAGTACCCTATCAGACCACCGCCTGGTTGTTCAAGTTGAATTTTTTCATTTATGTCGATTTCTAATTGTCGATTAGGGTAAATTGTC
>JAPYNK010000097.1 GCA_028285825.1 Arenicellales bacterium
CCGGAAATATCCACTTCATGTCCGGAGGAATGCAAAAAAGCCGGGACATTTTCCAGGGTTACTGACTCGACATAACCCCTATTGATCACGTAACTGGCCAAGACCGTGCCGGCTGGCGTGTCCAGTTTTAGCAGGCCCGGTGTCTTGGGTGCAACCAAATCTCTTTCAATTGCGACGGTCACGGTTCCGATAGTGCCATGTCCACACATCGGCAGAGCACCACTCACCTCAATAAACAGCACCCCGAGGTCATGCTCTTCTGTGGTTGGTGGATACAGTATTGATCCTGACATTGCATCATGTCCACGGGGCTCATACATCAAGCCAGTACGGATCCAGTCATATTCAGACATGAAATGCTGTCGCTTCTCGCGCATGGTACTTCCTTGCAACTGGGGTTGGCTGGAAGTGACCACACGAACCGGATTGCCACAGGTGTGGGCATCAACACAATCAAATATTGCACAAGCGGGATCGGGATTGTTCATGGGCTTTAATCGTATAATAAGCTTAAGGGTAGCAGATTCATTTGCATCAAGAAATGATGAATGGGAAATCTACATCGGTTTTCCTGCTAGAACATCCGTTCGCTGGTGCCGAGCACTCCCCAACAAATGCATATCCTTCCATGCGATTGCCACTTGACGGGCTCCCGTGCCGTAAAGACACGTAAAACGCAAACTTGCCGCCTCGGATCGGGGGCAGTCGACTCCGGCAAACTTGCAACGCATCAAGTCCTGCCCCGTGGCCTGTCCCCGGCGTTGCGAATCCGGCCGGCCTGACAATCCTGAATTCATGGCCAGTGATGTCAAGGCGTCAGGTTCCAATCTCGCAAAGCCCTACTGCTTTCGGCACCCGTCTGCTCAAAACAGAGTCCGTTTTCCCATGTACTCTACCCGGGCTGCGAATGCATTCAGGATATCTTGGACAACACTTGGAATTGAGACGGGAAAGCAAGACTGGTCAATGTGTCACATTGATGGAATTTTGCAAGGGCAACCATTGCTTTGACCAGTCCCGAAATGCTGAAGAAAATTTAAAACCTCTATCCGCCATGGAATACTTCAAGGCATTTTTTGCTCCGACTGAAGACATTCACCTGAACCAGGGCGGGCAAGCCGTATCAGGCTTGTTCTTCAGAAAGCCGACCTGTACCCCTCCCAATATCCCGTCTTGACTCACAGACTGCCGAGCTGCCCCGTAATTGACATAATATCAACGGCAGCATGAACCATGGTTATACCATCCACATAATCCTGACATATTCAGAATCGCTCGGGCATGCCGAAATAATTTTACGGAATGGTCCTCTTGTTACCCTCGTTCAAATGCACACCTTGCTCATTCAACAACCCCACCGGGCTTGCCAGGCTATCGCCGTTACCGGGATTCTCCTAATTCTGTGGGAAGATCATATCGTGTTGAAGAGCGTAAAGTTATTGTCTAGAATCCTTACATGCCCGGGAAGCAGATCATTACCAAGAATAATGCATATGTCCAACAGCCGAATTAGCCGGATTTTCTTTCAGCAAACCAGAACCTAAAGGAGAAATCAGTTTTGTGCACCGTATGCGGATGTGAGTCTGATATCAATGACCATGTTCGCCCTGGCCATTCCCGCAGTCATACCCACGATCATTCACATCATCAGTCAGACCGTCATCACCTTCATTTTGGCCGCAATGATGCCTGTGTATCGGTTTCCGGGCTAGATCAGGAGCGCATCATCAGCATTGAGCGCGATATTCTTGAAAAAAACAGTGCTTTTGCCAAAGCAAACAGGCAGTTTTTCCAGAACCACGGCCAGTTCGCCGTTAACCTGCTGTCAAGCCCCGGTGCCGGCAAGACCAGCCTCCTGGTGAAAACAGTCCAAGAGCTGCGCCAAACAGTACCCATCATTGTCATTGAAGGTGATCAGGAGACTGCCAATGACGCTGAGCGTATTCGCGGGACAGGCGTGCATGCAGTGCAAATCAATACCGGCAAGGGCTGCCATCTGGATGCTCACATGATTGGTCATGCAATTGAAAGTGTGGATTTCAAGGCTGGTGGGCTGACTGTGATCGAGAACGTTGGGAATCTTGTCTGTCCTGCCGCTTTCGATCTGGGCGAATCACGGAAAATTGTCATGCTGTCGGTGACCGAAGGGGAAGACAAGCCAATCAAGTACCCGGATATGTTCGCTGTCGCAGACCTCATGATTGTAAGCAAGGTAGATTTACTGCCCTACGTGAAATTTGATGTTGGCAAGGCTGTCGAGTATGCACACCGGGTCAATCCCGGACTCAGGGTGATTGAGCTTTCGGTGGAATCATCTGCCGGACTGGATGAATGGAGGCAATGGCTCTTGTCAGGCGTTCATGCCGCTCGGCATGATTCAGTGGGAACAAAACAACAGCCGAAAGTTACGACCTATGCATGAATTGGCATTGGCACGCAGTCTTGTTGAGATGGTTGATGAGTATGCGGTCAAGCACAATGCCAGCAGTGTCCAGCGGGTGAACCTGCGTCTTGGCAGAATGTCGGCAATGACTCGTGCACTTGCCGTCTGTTTCGAGTCGGTAGCGCGGGGCACCGCATGCGAGAGGGCCGAACTTTCCATTGAGGAGGTGCCATTGACTGTTTTTTGCAGTTACTGCGATGAAGTGAAGCAACCGTCAGGCCTCTACAGTTTCCGGTGCTCGGCATGCGGCATGCCCACCCCGAATATCGTTACGGGACGAGAGATGCAGTTGGTCTCGATAGAACTTCGTGCCGAGACATCGCATTTGAGGGACAATTCTGCAGGCGAATATGAAAGTTGCAGTGCTGCAAGCGGATAGAAATGAAGACAAGCCACAATAATGACAATCCCTGGTCGCTTGTTCCACACCAGCATCAGGGGCCGCACCGCGAGACAGAGGCAGACGCCCATATCAGGTCGCCTAGCAAGCACAACGGCCCATTCAAGTCGGAAGGGATACTGACCTTCATGGGAGCACCCTACTGCCCGCCAGATCGGGATGAGGTCCGAAAGTGTGGGGCCAAAATTTGCTTTCTGGGTGCGCCTTGGGATCTCGGCACGATTGTGCGCACTGGCACATCAAGCGGGCCTCACGGAATTCGCGAAGCATCTGCCCAGTACTTTTCCTACATGTTCGAATATGATGTCGATCTCATGACCTTCTTCAAGGTGGTCGACTGCGGGGATGTTCCGATCGTTCCGGGAAACAATGCCCTGTCCCAGCAATACATCTGCGACTATGTAACAGAATGCCTCGAAGGAGGGGCAAAGGTGATTCTGGTTGGGGGTGATCATTCCGTGCCAATTCCCGGAGCAAGGGCACTTTCCCAGCATCTGGCACGGCACAATCCGAAAGGCAAAATGGGCTATCTGCATGTCGATTGCCATTTGGATGCTGCTGTTGATTGGGCGGGTATCGAGATTACCAATGCGTCCGGTCCCACGGAGACTTTCAAGCTGGCAAACGTCAATCCAGAGAACATGGCTCACATGGGTTCGAGGAACGGACTCAACCCCAAGGACTGGATGGACTTTTGGGTGGACAACGGCATGCCCATCTATCCGATGTCGGAAGTGGTCGAGCGGGGGGTTGAAGCTTGCGGACGCGATATCATGGAGCGCGCCTGGAACGGAACGGATGCCGTTTACTTGTCATGGGATACCGATTCAATAGACTGCAGCTGCATGCCGGGCACTAGCTGCCCCGAAAGCTACGGGCTCACTGCACGCGAGGCACTCGCCTTTGCCCGACTGGCAGGACGATACGGTGTCGATGTGCTTGAACTCGCCGAACTGTCTCCGGTTTTTGACATCAGCAACATGAGCGCGAAGCTGGCATGCAATCTGGTCTATCATTATCTTGGCAATCGAGCAAGAACCCTGCTTGAAAACGGCCAGACACCATGAATCGAACACATGTACTTGACATCACTGCAACCCTGATAGAGCTTAAGCATGAATCCAGTAAAGGCATATAATCATCTATTCTCTCCGCTTGGCGGTGAGAATGCAGACAATTACAGGACTCCGGGCCAGATTTCTTTCCTGCGCTCGAAATTCATGTCTCTGAACGACGAAGAGTTGTCACAAACCGATGCGCCTTACGTTTTCATCGGCGTTCCTTTTGACGAAGGCAATGTCGGCAAACCGGGTTGCGAAGACGGACCACGCGAGTTTCGAGTCGCTTCGCTGGACTATTTTCCATTTTGGTTTGAATTCAATGTCGATCTGCACGGTTCGGTCATTGACTGTGGCGATGTCTCAATGCCTCGCGTCAGCCCGGACGTTGCCAGAGAGCGAATCCATGATGCCGTACTGAAGGCGCTCAAGGCAGGAAAGACGCCAATTGTGTGTGGCGGCGACCGTTCGGTCTCGATTCCTGCAACTAAAGCCCTGTCCGATTATCTGGGCAATGACAAAAAAATGGGCTACATGCATCTCGGAGCCCATCTGGATATGGCTGACAGCTGGGCTGGAGAACGTAATGTCAGCACCTGTACCATGGCACGAATAACAGAGTTGAAGAATCTGGACATGCACAACACTGCGCATATTGGGGCAAGAAACTCGTTCAACCCGAAAGATCATGTTGATCTTGCAAGGCAACGCGGTTTACGATTCCACCCAATGCATGAGGTTCTGGACCGCGGGGTCGATGAAGTGATTGACGAAGCGGTTACAAGCGTCTGGCATGACACAGACGGACAATATCTGAGCTTCAATTTCAACGTTCTGGATTCTTCGGCGGCACCGGGGGTCACGGCAACCGAGCCTGGCGGCCTGGAGTCGAGGGAAATCATGCGTGTTGCCTCACGAATCAGCAAAGAAAAGAGCGTAAGCGTATTCGATGTCACAGAGTTATGCCCGATGTTTGATGTCAGTGGATCGACATCACGCACTGCAGTTTGCGTCATTCTTCGAATCATGGCTGAAATCGCCAATCTCAAGGGCGAGACACTCAATGAATCGCTTCGCCGGCCTGGATGGAAATTTTGAAATGGAAATCCGGAAATTACTCTCTCAAATCTATACGGAGGCATCATGAATATTCTCTCAAATGATATGCGAAAATCAATTCACACCATCGGCTTTGCATTGATTATGTCCGTGTTTGCACTGACTGCCGGCGTAGTTCCCCTCAATGCAGCGGCACAGGAACTGAATGCCCTGGTCTGGTGCGACCACGCTGACGAAAAGCTGCTGCAGCCCTTTGAAGAAATGCACAATGTCAAGGTAAACGTCAAAACCTATGAAGGTACGGGTGCTGCGTTATCGATCATCGAGCAATCGGCTCCGGGAGACTGGGATGTACTGGTTGTCGATGCCCCCGATGCTCCGACTGTTGCAGGGCTGGAGCTGCTTGAGCCGTTCGATGAATCAACACTACCGCTCAATGAACTGTTTCCGTCCCTCACGGAAGCACCGTTCAACTACCTCGACGGAAAGCGCTACACGGTGCCAGAAAAATTCGGTTACTACGGGGTTGCCTACAACAAGGACAAGGTTGACCCCGAGGACATGAAGACCGCCGAGGTGATGTGGAATCCCAAATACAAAGGCCGGGTAGCCGTTTACGACTACTATTTCCCCACCATGCAGTTGGTTGCAATCTCGATGGGCATAGCCCCGGACAACATTACGGCTGACGACTTGGCTGCAATACGCGATAGGCTGCTCGAGATGAAACCCAATATCAAGATGGTTGGGGACATTGTCAGCGTTCAAAATGCCTTGGTCAATGGCGATGTTGACATTATCCTCAATGCAGCAGAGTTCGTGGTTTCAGGATTGATGCCTACACTGCCCAACCTTGACTGGAATATCTTTGAGGAAGGAGGCTTGATGTGGATTCAGGGGCTCAGCATTTTCAAGGATTCCGAAAACAAGGATTTGGCACTTGAGTTCGTCAAATACATTGTCAGCCCAGAAGGCCAGAGCAGACTGGCAACTTCGGAATGCTACTGGGCAATGCCCGCTAATTCAAGGACCGAATTGTCCGGTGCCGAACGCGAAATACTGCGCTGGGATGAACAGCCC
>JAPYNK010000098.1 GCA_028285825.1 Arenicellales bacterium
ATGCGGCTGTATGCCGAACAGATCCGGGCCTATGTACCGGGGCGCTACAGCGTTCTCGGAACCGATGGGTTTGGTCGCAGTGACACGCGGGCCCAGCTGTCTTTCTACTGACCGCCTAATCTCGCATGTCGATTGTCAAATCGCAAGGCAGCAAGTCTTGGGGGATGGCTGCAGCTGTAGCAAAACGCGAAATGTTCGGAACTTTCAGAACATAGGCATCGAACCCGTCAGTCTATTCCCACACATAATCAGGGTTCTGTTCCAGCCAAGCTGCGATTATAGCACCCCAAAGTTGATTGCTTTCCTGATGGGCAGCCAGACCCTTTTCAACATCAGCTGTTGTGAGTGGAACACAAGTCGTGTTCACCTTACTTGCGTCATCCTTGCAGCGGCGAAGCCGGAATACATCCAGGTACGCAATCCTGCCATTGTGTACGCCCTTCGGAAAAGCGGGGTGACCATGGGTACATTCAACATGAACCCAGCAGTTCGACCTTCGCATGTAGAAGATGCCATAACCTGGCCGATAGGAATCCCAGTGCACAGCGCGCCACTTGCAATTATGATGTTTATATGCATGGGAAGCTTGCCAAGCCTTGTTGCAGGCAACATGCCTCTGGTATTTTGAAGGCTCAAGGTCAATGGAACCAAACTGGGCTGAAGCAACTAGGGGCATCATGAGAGTGGCTGTAGCTACGAGGGCTAGGGTCATTAACTGTTTCATCATCAATTCTCCTGATTGAGTAGCAGTGGTGTAAGCTGCATAAATCGGCATATTAGTACTTTTTTTACCGCCATTCTAATTCGAAATTTTGCATACAATTTTGCCTGCATTTGAATATTTCATCAGCAATTCGGCAATTCAGCAATTCTAATTTTGGAATATAACAATAAAGTTATTAATTTTATATGATATTTTTATTTTTAAGCTCTGCCTTCAGACAGTTTCGAGATGCTTTTCCCGAAAGGAAAAAGGTACAAATATGGTATAAATTTGGTCATTCACTATCGATTGTCATTGTGCGATTATCCCGGTTTTTTTCACTTGACTGATGACTGGCAGACGATATCAAGAACTGGACCACGCTGAAACAGGGAAGAAAAATATCAAAAAAATACATTGGAGCATGACCGAACGAGCCGATAATATTGTCCAAAATTAGAATAGCTGGACCCCCGCCCATTTACCTTAAACCGAAACCAATGCCCGATGTAAAACCAAGAATCCAAAATTAGAACTGCTATTCAGGGAAGCAACCTGATAACCCGTCCAATTTTGTTGTTACAATTCATTGTAGCATGCGCTGAATGAAGCAGATGAGGCGTATGTCAGGGCTGGCTCGACATACCAACTTGCGGAATATGCTACAGGCTGAATCCATTATGACTGTAATCAGAGAAAATGATCTTGTAGAGAGTGTCTCTAGTGCTCTTCAATATATATCCTGCTACCATTCCCGGGACTTTATTCAGGCCATGCACCGTGCTTGGCTCAGGGAAGAGTCGGAAAGCGCCAAAAATGCCATATCACAAATTCTGGTCAATTCACGCATGTCTGCAGAAGGCAGGCGTCCGATGTGCCAGGACACCGGGATTGTGGTGATTTTTGTCAAGGTGGGCATGTCCGTTCAGTGGAACTCGAAGAAACCCTTGACCGACATGATCAATGAAGGCGTCAGGAAAGCCTATCTGGACTCCTCAAACCCGCTTCGGGCATCGATTGTCTCGCCGCCTGTCGGAGCGAGAAAAAACACCATGGACAATACTCCCGCGGTTGTTCATGTTGAGATGGTTGAGGGCGACAAGGTTGATGTTGTGGTCTCTGCCAAGGGAGGCGGATCCGAAAACAAGAGCCGCTTCGCAATACTCAATCCCAGCGATGACTTGGTCGAGTGGGTGCTAGAGACAGTGCCCGGCATGGGTGCCGGCTGGTGCCCGCCTGGCGTGCTTGGAATTGGTATCGGAGGCAGCTCCGAAAAAGCCATGCTGCTGGCAAAGGAATCGCTTATGGAATCAATCGACATTGACCAGCTGATTGAACGCGGACCGAAGAACTACACCGAAGAACTGCGCCTCGAGATCCATGAGAAGGTGAATCGCCTCGGCATCGGAGCTCAGGGACTGGGCGGAGTTACCACGGTTCTGGATGTCAAAATCCGAGAGTATCCAACTCATGCCGCTTCACTCCCAGTAGCGATGATTCCCAACTGTGCGGCAACCCGACATGCTCATTTCACCCTGGATGGTTCTGGCCCTTCCCATCTCGATCCGCCCAAGCTCACGGATTGGCCCGAGATCAATCTGGAGACCTCCGGCAAAACCCTCTCCGTGAACCTCGATACCGTTACCCGGGAAGAAATACGCTCATGGCAACCCGGACAGACGTTACTGCTTTCAGGAAAGCTGCTTACCGGTCGTGATGCTGCCCACAAGAGGATTGCCGAATATTATGAAAAAGGGGAACCTTTGCCTGGCGGCCTGGATTTCTCCGGCCGCTTCATCTACTACGTTGGTCCGGTCGATGCAGTCGACGAAGAAGCGGTTGGTCCGGCAGGTCCTACAACTGCAACGCGCATGGATAAATTCACCGACATGATGCTTGAGCAAGCCGGTGTCTTTGGCATGATCGGCAAGGCTGAACGTGGACCAGATACAGTCCGCAAGCTACGTCTGCATGGCGGTGTCTACCTGATCGCAGTCGGTGGTGCCGCCTATCTGGTATCCAAGGCAATCAAGTCATCGCGGATTGTGGCCTTTGAGGATCTGGCCATGGAGGCGGTTCACGAGTTTGATGTTGAGGAGATGCCAGTCACGGTAGCTGTCGACAGCCGCGGTGAAGCCGTGCATAAAACCGGACCGGAGGTTTGGGCTAAACGCATGAGTCATCATGATTCCACCGGCACGCATGAAGTCGACGACCCGATAACCGCCCGGACCCATGATCAGCGCATTGACCTGATGCGTCGGGATCAAGAACGAATTGGAAGTTGCCAAAGCCACGGTCAGGGCAAAGGTGGCGGGGTTACCATCAACCCCTAGAGCGAGATTGATCGCCAAGGGCACCAGCAGTACCGTTGCGCCGACATTGGACATCACCAGGGTAAACAAGGTGGCCATCACCGCCAAAACAAGCTGCAACGACCAAATTGGTGCATCGCTAAAATAAAACAGCACTTCATGGGCAATCCATGCAGCAGTGCCACTATTCTCCACCGCAATTCCGAGCGGTATCAGGCTCGCCAGAAGAAAGACGGATTGCCACCCTATCGAGTTGTAGGCCTCTTCAATCTTGATCACGCCAGTGAGAATCATGCCAACCGCACCGGTCATCAATGCCGCAGACAGTCGGATATCGGTAAACAGCACGAGAAACAAGGCGAGGGCAAAACAGGCGGTAGCAAAGACCAGCTTGTCTGGCCTTTCATCCTTCCGCGGAAAATCAGTCACCACCACAAAGTCATTCCTGGCATCGGCTATGGTGCCCAAGTCATCCCACCTAACATGCAAGACCAGTGTATCGCCTACTTTGAGTTCCAGGTCTGCCAGCCCCCGGTCGATCACCTCATCCACCCGAAAGACCGACAATACCGTGGCACCGTAGAGATTTCGCAGACCAACTTCCTTGATTGATTTTCCGATCAAGGATGAATGTGGCGGTATGACCGCTTCCGCGATTCCGGCATTGCCCGGGCTCAGCACGTCAGCGAATACCTTCATTTCATTTTTGACCTGCAGGGCATACTCATTGGCAAATTCATAGATCGCATCGCGTTGCCCCATGATCGCCATTTCGCTTCCGACCCAAAACTCGGTGTCGCCTCCTGGCGCCACGGTCATTTCGTTACCTGACCGGATTGCAACAATCCAACCGGCCCTGCCCGCTGCATCAATTTCCCGCATTTTGTGCGCAACCAGAGGACTTTCATTGGTCACCACGCACTCATAGACCTCACCCTCGATGCCATAACTCTCCCGGAAGTAGCGGAGCATGTTTCCCGATTCAGCCGGCTTGTCCTTGACTACCGGCAAGACGAAACGTCCCAGAACCAGAAAATAAAAAATCCCCATCAACAGCAGGGCAACACCGATCGGCGTGACCGAAAACAGGCCCAACTGCTCGATCTCCCGGCGGTTCGGCGCAGCTTCGTTGGCATTGACAATCAAGTCATTCAGGAGAATCAACGGGCTGGAGCCCACCATGGTTATGGTTCCACCGAGAATTGCACAAAACCCCATGGGCATGAGCAGTCTGGAAATTGGCAGGTTGCCGCGTCGGGCAATCCGGTTGACCACCGGAAGAAACAAGGCAGCAGCACCAATGTTCTGCAGAAAACTCGAGATCATGCCGACCGACCCCGAGACGATGGTAATGACTCGACCCTCGGTAGCACCGCCCAGTTTCAGAATGGTGTTTGCCAGCTTGCTCATGATCCCGGTCCGGTCCAGGCCCGCACCAATGATCATCACGGCAATAATGGATATGACCGCATTGCTGGAATAGCCGCTGAACAGCTGCTCAGCATCCACCAGTCCATCGTATCCGGGAATGAGCGAGGTTAGTCCAATCAGCACCATCACGGATATGGCAGCCACATCCACTCGCACCACCTCAAATGCAAACAGCCAAACCGTAAGAACCAGAATGGACAATACTCCGATAATCTCGAATGTCAGCGGCAGATGTTCGGGCACTTTCCTGCTTATCCTTTATGGCGAGGCTGTCAATGAATGACCATTATCGAACCTGTCGGCATTCAGATATTGTTCGACAGGGAAACGGCAATCAGAGGCATGATTTATGGAAACAATTGACTATCCGTGAATTGAACTCAAAAATAATTTATTTCGGTATCTTATTGTAAACTATAATTAACATTCGTGCTTCTTGTATTTTAAGCAATTTTGAATAAAGCTCGATGAATTGTCCTGCGATCAGTGCACAGGAATCAAGACTGGCACACGCTGAATGTCTGCAGAAAGAACACCGCACAGGAGCGGTTCCAAGGCACGGGTTTTGCGACTTTTCCCGTCCGGAATTGACCGGCGAATCCCTTGACATCCAGTTTATTTCGCAATCTCTCCAGCCGAACTATTTTCTGGATTCACCTCATTTGCCAAAGATGAAAATGCCTGATACCCTCCATCGATCAAGGGCTTCATCAGCCAGCTAGCATGGGGGGTCCGGACCGATTGAATGGTGGTCTCAGCATCATGAAGATTGTCTTCATCACCGTGACCACTCGTATACTGGGCTGGCTACCCCTGTTTGCCTGTTCCATTCTGGGCAAATCATTGGGGCCTCTGGTCTATAGGCTCTACCCATCACGCAGAAAGGTTACCCAGCGGAATATCGCCGCATGCTTTCCGGAATATCCAGAGAGGGTGGTCAATCAGCTCTCCAGAGCGCATTTCCAGCACATGTTGATTGGAATTATGACCCTGTCGATTGCCTGGTGGGCTTCAGCACGCCGTCTCGACAAGCTCATAACCGTCAGGAATATCGAATACCTGGAAAGCTGCATGGAGCGCGGAGAAAACATCATCTTGCTTGCACCCCATTTCACCAATCTTGAAATACTCGGCATCTGGCTGTTCACGCGCTACAAAATGGCTGCCGTCTACAAGCCCAATCGAGACAAGCAGGTTGATGACTTTATTCGCCAGCGGCGTTGTCGTTTCAAGGGAAAACTATACCAGCATACAGGCATCCAGAAAGAGTTGATCAAGGATTTGAGAAGAGGCGTGCCTCTGTATTATCTTCCTGACCAGGACTCCGGGGGGTGGGGCGTGTTCGCACCCTTCTTCGGGATCCCCGCAGCAACATTTGGATCTCTTGGCCGGATTGCCGAGATGGCCCAGGCAGAGGTGATCCCCTGTATCGCCACCATCTCCGAATCGGGACGCCGCATCGAAATACTGTTTGATCCACCGATGCAGAATTTTCCAGCCGGAAATGCAGTCGAAGATGCGACGTCAATGAACCGGGTAATCGAAAAGTTGATCAATGTCGCACCGGAGCAATATTTTTGGTCGCACAAGCGGTTCAAGACCAGACCCGAGGGAGAAAAGCCATTCTATCAGTAACCGCATCAATGCAAAGAGCTTTGTTTGCGCTCTGGCGCTTCATTATTTTCATGCCGAACGATGGATTCATGGACTCCGATGACTGGGCCACTCTGGCTTCTCAGTCGCTGTTGAGGCTGACCCAAAACCATCCATGATCTGGCCCTCCCTCGGAAAATCTCATACTACTGGAATTGCAGGCAGTGGCTTGGATAAGGTGAATGCTTCGGCCCTTGTCTGGCGATTTTACAAGCCGCAAGATAGCAAATCGGCATGCAGAGGATGTATTGTGTCTCCGGGTGTTTACTGAGAGTGTAGAAATACCTTGAGTGAATGATGCAGATCAACTCACTAGCCGGACTATTCACCTTGCGAACAGGAATTCTGGCAGCCAGAGAGCGATTTCCGGAAAAACAGTGATGATTGCCGCTCCGAAACACATAAGAACAAAGAATGGTGCTGCATAGATGGCAACACGCATGATGGAGGTATCGGTCAGTCCCTGAATGATAAATAGATTGAAACCGATCGGGGGCGTGATCTGGGCAAGTTCTACCATGATCACCAGGAAGATTCCGAACCATATGGGATCGAATCCGGAGGCAACAACCAACGGCAGGGTAATCGGCAGGCTCATGACGGTTATGGATATGCCTTCCAGAAACATCCCGAGAATCACGTAGAAGACCGCAAGAATCGCAATCAACTGAAAAGGAGTCAGGTCCAGTGTTCCGATAGCAGACGCTACATCTTGTGGCACATGCAAGAAGCCCATTGCGGTAGACAAAAAACTGGCTGCAATCAGGATGATTCCGATCATGCAGCCCGTTTGAGCCGATGAAATCAGGCTACTTAAGAGCATCTCAAATCGAAACTGTCCGGTAAGAACGGTCAGCAACAGAGTGGTCACTACGCCAACCGCAGCAGCTTCCGATGGCGTTGCAATACCACTGTATATCGACCCCAGCACAACGAAGATGAGAAATGCGATCGGCAGGAGGTTCCACAAGCCGATAGCCATCTCGCGCCAGCCAGGTCGGACATCATCGGCCGGAGCCATCTCCGGTCTGGCCAGGCTAACTGAGCCTACGTAGACCGCATAGAGCCCTGCAAGCATGAGACCCGGGAATACGCCAGCAGCAAACAGGCGGGCAATCGAAACTTCGGCCAGTACACCGTATACGATCATCACGATCGAAGGCGGGATCAAGAGGCCCAGACTTCCCGCACCGGCCAGTGACCCGTAAGTCAGAGACCGCGCATAGTTGCGTTTTCCAAGTTCGCTCATGGTGATTTTACCAACCGATGCCGTTGTTGCTGCGCTTGAACCGCTAACGGCAGCAAACAGGGCTGAACCCGCGATATTGGTATGCAGAAGACGACCGGGCAAGTAGTAGGTGAGTGGTGCCAAACCTCGAAAAAGCCGATCCGAGATATCGGTACGCAGCATTATCTCCCCCATCCAGATGAACATCGGGATGGCGGACAATTCCCACGCTGTTGCGCTACGGATAATGAGAGGAGAGATAATTGTACCAATGCGATGCAGGTCCATGTCAATCATGAGGACAAGTGCCGTGGTGCTAACCAGAAGCAAGCCTGCAAATACCCAGACGCCAAGACCGAGATAGAAGATGATCAGAAGCAGGACAACGAAAGCAACAAACAGACTTTCCACGAATGGCTATCCCTCATGCTCGCTTGTTTTGGGGGTACCATCCCGAATGGCAAGCATCAGGCTTGCTAGAAGCTGGCACAAAAACAACGCAAGTCCAAGCAGTATCAGGCCGTCAATAATCCAGATCGGGGTCTCGGTAAGTGTAGGGCTGACCGTGCCTCGTTCCCAGTCACGGGCTAGTGTACGAAATACATAACGTGCCAAAAAGGCGGTAATCGCAAACGTCATTATGATGCAGAGTACCTCGACCAGGACTGCCAGCTGCCCCCGAACGAAGGACTGGAGAATCGTTACCCGGACATGCTTCTTGTTGCGAAATGTGTATGCGAGGGAAAGGAACGTCATCGCACCGACGGCATAACCCACAAACTCGTCTACAGAGTGGGTGGATAAATCAAAAAAACTGCGAGCGATGATTTCAATGGTGATATGGACCACCATGTAAACAAGCAAGAGGCTTGAGACCCATATTGCCGAGGTGCCTAGTGCGTTGTTGAGTCGAACAAGGCGATCGATAATCAAGAGTTACTGCTTCTGTGAAGATATATGGAAATCGGGCATGACCAATAGTAGACAGTGGCGCCCGATTTCCATACCAGAATTCTGCCTAGTTAGTCCTGGCCATACGATAATTGTCAAGGATTTTTTGGCCGACATCGCCAACTTTTCCGATCCAGTCGGCATATACCTCTTCGCCGGCACCGGAGAGTGCTGCAAGAAAATCTGCTGGAACCGGCTCGACCACGGTGATGGCATTAGCCCTCATTTCCGCATAGTTCTCAGCGACACGGTTGGCTAATGCTCCCCATGCCATGTCACTGGCGGCTTGTGCAGCAGTCATCAGAGCCGCACGGTGATCATCGGTCAGGGCATCCCAGGCATCCCGGTTTACATGAGTCATGTTCAACGACATTGAATAGTTCACCGCTGAGAAATGAGTTAATCCCTGATCCCAGAATTTGGCATTTGTGCCGCCCTCTGCCGAGGTCAGCACTGCCTCAATTCCTCCTGTTGCAAGCTGTGGCACGACGTCCGCCCAACTCATCTGGATGGCTGCAGCACCGGCACCCTGCAAGGTTGCTGTACCCGAAGCATCCCACGCACGGATTTTGAGCCCCTTGAGAGCTTCGGTGGAATCTACTGCCTTCTTTGCCCAGATACCGGCTGGAGGCCATGGAGATGCATAGAGCAGAACCTGGTTATTTCGAGCGAAGACTTCCTCATAGGCCGGTTTTGCCGTCTCCCACAGAAGATTGGCCTCCTCCACATTGCCGACAAGAAAGGGCAGCGAAGAAAGCAGGAAGATGGGTTCAATCCCGGCAACCTGTCCCATTGAGGTGTTCGCAACCTGCAAAGCACCGTCTGCAACGGCATCAAAATGCTCCTTGGACTTATAGCCAATTGATCCGCCGAAATGGTTGGTAATCTTGATAGATCCGCCTGAGGCCTGAGCCGCAACCTCGGTGAAGACCTTCTGTGCCTGCCCGTGTATGGACGTATCCTGGTATTCATTTGCCATATCCCATTTAACCGTATCGGCAAATGCGAATCCAGCAATCAGGGAGAATGCTGTAACTGCTGCGCTCCTCAATTTGATTTTCATAATGATTGACCTCCTTACATTTGATGTTTTTCAAGGCCGGCAGCAGGCAATCTGTCAGAATTCCGGTAAATGAATCCGATCGAGAACATGCTTGGGCCGAAATCATGGCATATTTAACATGGTCAAGATTATAACACGGGCATTAGCCTTCGGGACAATCCCATGCAGGCCTTTGCCATGCCAAATTCCATGTCGGATTCCCCGGGCAGTTGGCAACCGGATTGCTTGACGTTGGGGGAACTGCAGCACATGAAAAATTCATGGGCTAATAGTTGATGCCAGTGTTACAATAGACTTCCCGATAAAACTCAACATTCATCAGCATGGTCGAATCAGAAACTTACGATCTTCAACAGAAAGACAACCTGTTCATTCATCCCTGGGAAGAACTGCATCAACTGGACCAAAACGCAAGAACCGTCATTAAAAAATGCCTATCATGGCAGTACTTATCTATCTGCTTCAGCATCGGGCAAATGGAGCGACAAGATCAATCTGGAATACAAGGATGATACTTTTCATCACATTTCGGATCCCAATCTGCTTGCCAAGCCTGATGGAATGAGTGATGCAGATTACTGCAATCAACTATCCAGTGAGCTCGAGCAAAAAATCCTTGAAATCGGCAGTGACAAAGTTGCGGCATTCATTGCTGAACCGGTTCTCGCCTCAGGCGGAGTGCTTCTGGCTCCGGAAGGCTATCATGCAGCGTGTCTCGATGTTTGTCGAAAACACGATGTCGTATACATCTCGGACGAGGTGGTCACCGCGTTTGGCCGCCTGGGCCACTTTTTTGCTTCCGAGAAAGTCTTCAATATTGTTCCGGATATCATCACCTGTGCAAAAGGCATCACCTCTGGATATGTCCCGCTTGGCGCTTTTCTGGTTTCAGATCGGCTGCTTTCAACCCTGGCGGAAAAAAATCCCGATTCCGTATTTTCAAATGGATTTACCTATTCCGGCCATCCGGTCGCATGTGCGGCTGCACTCAAGAACATCGAGATCATGGAGCGGGAAAATATTCTCGAACATGTCAGGGCCATAGAGCCTTATTTCCAGCAAAGACTGAAGGAATTGAATGATCTTCCGGTAGTCAGGGATGTTCGCGGCGTGGGTCTGATGGCCTGCATCGAGTGTATGGACCACAGCAAGAATGGAGAGTTGCTGGCCGACAGTTGCGAGCTTGCAAGACGTATTGACCGGAACTGTCAATCTCTTGGGCTGCTGGTCCGTCCAATCTACAACATGTGTGTGATGTCTCCCCCCTTGATCATCAACCGTGACCAGATAGACGATATGGTTCACATGCTCCGTCGCGGCATCGAACTGACCTTATCCGAATTGGGGTAATCCGGTTGTATAACTTTCAGCCTTTTGTGGAGGAACCATCTATCGAATTGTCCGGGGAATCTGCTCCGCCGGGAGTTTACCGCTCAAACAGGCTTCATGTGCGGTATTCATGTACCGGACTGAAGTCGCCTCGCCTGAAAAAAGGCGCATCATTAATGCGGCCCGGCAAACTGTTTGCGCATATTCCAATGGTCTGGTTTCTGAGGGCAATATGCCCAGCAAACAAGCGTATTACAACCCCGGATACTGACCTTGAATTCAACAGGGCATTGTTTGATCAAAGCACCAAAACCCGACCAAGGCATCTTCGCGACAAGCTCGAAAGGCCGGTACATTCTGTATCTAGCCATCAAGTGAAGCACCCATCTGTGCTTGCAAACACACAGTAAGCACCACAAGGCCGCAAATGAATTGCCATTGAAATGCCCTTTTGTTGACCGTGAATATTCTCTGGTGGTTGTAATCCAGGGAAGCCGGGGCCAAAACTGAAGAATTGACAATTCAAAATACCCAGCAATGCCTCCTTGGGTTCAAGTTTCCAGCAAGGCGAGACAGGGTGGAAATATATTCGACCATATAAGCACGCCGGTTGATACCCTGAAGATAGCCTTATCGGTCCCGAACACGCCTCCTCCCCTCTCGATATTGATTGGAAAGTGTGCGCGGTCAATCACCCTGACCCCGGCACTGATACTGAATTGGACACGTTTGAGATTGCCTTGGG
>JAPYNK010000099.1 GCA_028285825.1 Arenicellales bacterium
TCGGGAGATCCCTGGATTTACCGGCAACTGGCCTTGGCGGCTTGGGACAGGGACGGTGTCCTAAGCTGGTATGAAATTGACAGCCTTTCACGATTTGCGCGAAGCTTGAGAGGTCAGTCTACGGATGAATTTTTGATCGATGCCATACATGCCGGTATTCTGACGGAAGTCAAGCGGCTTCCGAAACATTATGAGTTGCCTATCCCATCTCTTGGCGAGTATTTGCGGGCATTGCCGGTTGTTCCTCCTCCCGAGCATCACAACAAAAAGTAGGAATTCATCGAATACTTGACGACTGTCCATTTTTGCTGGCGACATGCCGATTTCCGTTTCCCCTGTTTGGCCTGCGGCTTGTCGTTCCATCGCTTGATCCTTTCTCACAAACGAAATCCAGTAATCGATACCTTGAGACAGTCCGTCAAAGATAATGAGTGACAAAAAGCGAAAGGATTGTATTTTCTGCAACAAGCCAGAATCCAGGATGGTGCTGCAGAACGAATTTGCTTATGCGGTACGTGATGGTCATCCGGTAACCGAACTGCATACCCTGATTATTCCCAGGCGGTGTGCACCGACTTACTTCGATCTCAACGAAAACGAAATTCGAGATTGCCAGGAATTATTGATGCTCGCCCGAAAAAATATCCTGGATATCGACAAGACCGTTACCGGATTCAACATTGGAATTAATGTCGGAAAAGACGCTGGCCAAAGTATCTTTCATTGTCACATTCATCTTATTCCGCGACGCAAGGGAGACATTGAAAAGCCACGCGGGGGTGTCCGCGCTGTAATCCCACACAAGCAAACGTATTGACCTTGACGGTTATTCGATTTCGAGGGTGCATTACTTCGGACTGGAACCGGGACTTTGATCATAGATGAAAACTCTGGAGTAACTTATTCTCTTTAGTAAAAATATAAAGGACTCTCGAAAAGAATGTTTAGCTACTTCATGTAAAGCGTCGTTGCCAGGAGCACGAATGCATAACGCTTGAAGTCTTTCGTCTGACAAGTCAGGTTGAATAACATGCTATGAGGTGCCAGTTGTTTTCTTTTTGCGCTTGTGTACTTCACCACGTTCTTCTTTCCTGGCAATCCTTTCTCTCTCAGCTAAAGACTGTTCAACGCTGTCAAGCCAGTTCCTGCACCAGCTCATTATCTCTCCATCATCAATGCGTGAGACAATGCGGCCAAACTCGAGACAGCATTGCTCTACGGGATTTAGAACACTCAAGGGGCTGACCTGTGAATTGTCGAATACCACCAACTGGTCAAACAGGTCAACTGTCCGACGCAAATTAGACAGCGAGTATTTGTAACGTTCAGGAATAATTTTCGGATCAACATAGTGACCGGTATTCTCTCGGACACGCAAGGCAACCCTCTGTATATTGATCTCAGGAGAACGAGTCCCAATGTAGAGGCCCTCAATACGATAACCCGCCTGTATTGCCTGAGCAACCCGTTCACGCCCGGGACGGCCCGAGTAAGTGCTCTCTATTCCATAGCTAACTCTCTCAAGGATAGCCTTTTCAACTCCAGCATTGACAATTTCAGCCGTTCTTTCCCGAGCATCGGCACTGTTCCAGTCACCGATACCGCCAGCCACGGAATCCTGATCAAAATAACGATCGGGGAGTATGTCGTAACTGGAACGTTTCCAGGCGCTTTTCCCTGCACCATTGCACCCCATTACAATAGTGAATACAGGGCGATTGTCAAGCTGGTCAGCCATTGCTTTTATATCGATTGCGAGTACCGAAAACAAGATCCTGTAGGGGCACGCGGTGAAAAATGAGGTTGATGCAGCCGTTTGAGCATCACTTTATGTCGATTTACAGTTGAGTTTACCAAGATGATGCAAGAAATATCCAGGTGCGACTCTTTTACTATCCTCTCCGGGCGGGATGGTCAAGAACCCTGCATGCAGGACTTGTCCAACAAGCTTAGCGACCCCCCTGTCAAGTGACCGATGATCAAGTCGGGAAAAGAGGAATTCGCGCCGATATGCGGGGTCATGGTGAAATTGCTTTCGGGATATGATTCAGTCAATTCGTCCATGATTTCCGGCATGTCCCTCTCAACATGATTCCCGCTTGCCAGAAAAAGAGGAACCAGGGTAATTGAATCAACACCCCGTTCGACCAGACTGCCTACAGCGGAAGGTATGGTGGGCTCTGCCAGTTCCAGATACGCATGTTCCACAACCTCATAATCATGTTCACGCTTTCGCACGGCATCTGCCAATGCCTCGGTTTCCCTGTTGCTATTCGGATTCCGGCTCCCATGAGCAACGATCAGCAATGCATTCATTCTAGTTTTTCGGTTAAAAGATCTACCATCATGTCAATATGGGGTGCGCTACTGTTCAAACAAGGGATATAGGCGAATTCTCCACCCCCCGCCCCTTTAAAGACATCACTGTTTTCCATTGCTATTTCTTCCAGTGTCTCGAGACAGTCGACACTGAAACCCGGACAGACAACCTGAACAGATTTCATGCCCTCCTTGCCCCACGCTTCGAGAGTCTCATCAGTATAGGGTCTTAGCCATTCTGTAGGCCCGAGCCTTGACTGAAACGACAATCCCCATTCGCCTTCACCCAACTGCAGCCTCTTGGCAATCAGGCTTGCCGTTTCATGGCACTGTTCCGGATAAGGATCTCCATCCTCTGCATACTTTTTCGGAATTCCGTGAAAGGACATGAGAAGACGCTCAGCCTGACCATGCTTTTCTCGATATTCACGGATTGAATTGCTGACAGCATCGATATAGGAGTCATGATCATGATAATCACAGATCATTGAGAAACTGCAGGACGAATGACCCGACTGAATAAAGCGGAGTACCTCGTCCTTGACGGATGAGATGGTGGTATACGAGAACTGCGGGTAGAGACCAAGCACCACAAAATGGGTTGCCCCTTGATCCTGCAATGCCTTCAAGGCTGATTCAATCGATGGGTTGCCATAGCGCATGCCTAGTTCGATCGGAATGGCCGGCAGTTTCTCCCGAAGTAGCGAGAGCTGTCGTTCTGATTCAACCAGCAGGGGGGAGCCTTCGTCAGTCCATACCTTGCCATACGCATGTGCCGACCTGGCCGGCCTTGTTCTCAAGATAACGAAATTAAGAATTACCCACCACAATGGCTTCCAGACCTTGATGACCCTGCTGTCCGAAAGAAATTGCCTCAGGTAGCGCCGAACATCTTCGATTTCGGGAGAATCGGGTGTTCCAAGGTTGGAAAGAAGAATTCCGGGGTTGTTGACCCTGTTTGGCATCATGATTCAAGTCGGCTTTGCCCGATTCCATAAGTAATGACTGCAGCAACAGCCAGGACTCCGGAAATCACGTGAAATCGATTGAATGGTTCCTTGAAAAGAATCAGGCCTACACCGATTGAAGTAGTCAGGATGGACAGCAAGGCATACACAATATAGCTGGTAGCGCCTTGTTGGGTGTAGAGCCAGTAAAATCCAACGAAGGTAATGTAAAAGCCCAGTCCGCTTATGAGAATGTACCAGAGATTGTCGTGCACATAGTCAAAGGCAGTCGGCCCCTTGCTAATGAGGGTGCTCGCCAGGAATAGAGAGGTGCATACGATCAGTGTTACGGTCAAGAAGTAGAACGGATTTTCAGAGGTGCTCGAACCACGCTGTCCATAGACAAACATTGCGTTGCCGATTGCCGCAATCAGCGCAAAATAAAATACCTTCATTGAGTAAATCGATAGGAGGAGCGAATGGCAGATTATAATGCGTTGGTCGGTGTATCGATTGCAGTGTTTTCGCATCCAAACCACCGATAATCTCGAGTATTCTCGCTAGTCTGCAAATAATTAAATCGAATGCGTTAGGTGCCCGTTTTCCATGACTGTCTATTTAAAGCCTCTTGAAGGTGCTGCGAATCTTCCGGATACCGAGCTTGATGCCCAAGAGGCATTTGGTATCGATTGCGACTTGATGGTCCCCGCTTTCTCCTCGCGGGATGATCATGTTCCGGAGATTGATCCGGCTTATCGATTCAATCGCGATGTTACTCTGGCATTGCTCGCCGGGTTTTCCAGCAATCGCCGGGTCATGGTACAGGGCTTTCATGGAACCGGTAAATCCTCCCATATCGAACAAATTGCCGCACGCTTGAACTGGCCTTGTGTCAGAGTCAACCTTGATGGCCACATCAGCCGGCTTGATCTGGTAGGCAGGGATGCCGTGGTGATTCGTGATGGCAAGCAGGTGACCGAATTTCAGGAGGGCATTGTGCCCTGGGCACTCCAGCGTCCAGTTGCCCTGGTTTTTGACGAATTTGATGCGGGTCGACCGGACGTCATGTTCGTGATTCATCGGGTTCTGGAACGCGACGGCAAACTGACACTGCTTGACCAGAATCGAGTCATCACGCCACACCCGGGATTTCGGCTGTTTGCAACTGCCAACACAATCGGATTGGGCAATCTTACCGGCCTCTATCATGGTACCCAGCTGCTCAACCAGGCACAGATTGATCGCTGGAACATAGTAACCACACTCAACTACCTTCCCGAGCAGGAAGAGGTAGCCATAGTAACCGGACAAGTTGCTGAATTTGCAGGTCGGCAGGATGAAGTCCAGAAAATGGTTGCCATGGCCAATCTGACCAGACAGGGTTTTGGGGCAGGCGACATCTCAACGGTCATGTCACCCAGAACTGTCATTACCTGGGCTGAAAATGCCATCATCCTGAATAGTTTCGATACCGCGTTTCGGCTGTCGTTTCTCAACAAGTGCCATGAAGCCGAACGGTCAATTATCGCCGAGTACTTTCAGCGCGTGTTTGGCTATGAAATTGACTATTCGATCGCCATCGAGCTGAATAGCCAGCAAGGCGGGTCTTGAAAAAATGCGCGAAGCAGCCATCAATCGTCTGGTTGAACATCACAGTACTGCCGTAATCCGGGCTTTATCCGGCACGCACCAGGCAACATACCGAAGACAGGGCGTTTTTGTTGATGGTAAACGGCTGGCTGTCGAGTCTCCATACCTTCTCGCTGACCCGGTTAATCATGAGTTGGTCAGAAACCGTGGCGTGGTGGATGCATTGTCAATGCGGCTACTGCATTCCGATCGAGAATTTCATCGATTGCATGGCCCCGATACGCTTATCGAAAAACTGGTCTTTGACATACTGGAACAGTTGCGCTGCGAATCACGGTCCGATCCACGAATGACCGGGCTTGTCATGAACATGAATCAGGCTTTTTCCCTGTGGTGCCTGGAATTCAGGGCGGGCGGACATGCGGAAACGGAATTCGGATTGATGCTGTTTGCCTTGATTCACATCGTTCGCTCAAGAGTGCTGAATATCCCTCCAGATCCAGATGTAGAAGGGTTGATTGAATCAGCGCGCTTTGAACTGGCCCCCCATATCGGGTCTGACCTGGCCGGACTCAAAAGGAGCAGTTCCGATCAGATTGCCTATGCGAAACATGCACTATCGATTGCCGCGTCCATTCTGGAACTGATGAAGCAATCCGGAATGCATTCGATTGAACGGGAAATCAGTACTCTTCGCGATAAAAACCTGTTGCCGCCTGAAACAGTCGATGATGAATATCTTGATGAAACCGACTTTGCCGATTCGCTATACCGCAACACGGGAAGTCATGATCAGGTGTACAGGATATTTTGTACCGACTATGACCAGACCTTGGTCGCGCAGAATCTTTATCGATTGGCGCAAAGGGTCAAGTTGCGCGAGCAACTGGACAAATTGATCGCAGCACAGTCCGTCAATGTGCAAAGACTTGCTCAAAGACTGAAAATTCTATTTGGAACACCGACCCGTTCTGGCTGGAATGAAGGTGTTGAAGATGGCTATATCGATGGCCGTAGAATTAGTCAGCTAATTGCAAATCCTGCCTATTCGAGAATCTTCAAACAGGAAAAACAAACCTTGCAAAGCGATGCCGTTGTCGTGTTCCTGATCGATAATTCGGGTTCCATGCGTCGCCAGAAATACGAAGCCCTGACTGTATTGATTGACGTGTTATGCAGGGCTCTCGACATTGCAGGCGTAAAATCGGAAATACTCGGATTTTCAACGGGAGGCTGGGCCGGCGGCCAGTCAATCAAGGCATGGCGAAACAGTGGAAGCCCCTCTAATCCGGGGCGTCTCAATGATCGTCTGCATGTCATTTACAAGCAGGCGGAAACAGACTGGAAGCGGGCACGATTGAATATTGCCGCAATGCTCAATCCAGCGCATTTCAGGGAAGGGCTTGATGGCGAGGCGCTGGAATGGGCATTTATGCGTCTAATCGAGCGGCCCGAATCTCGAAAATGTCTGGTATTCGCCTCTGACGGAGCCCCCATGGAAACTGCAACCTGCAATCACAATTCACCATCTTACCTGGACAATCATCTGCGAGACGTTGCTCATGCAATAGAACGGTCCGGAACTGTAGAGCTAAGAGGTATCGCCACTGCGTTTAGCCTGGACGACTATCTGCTAAACTGGACACCGATTGATTTCTCGGGAACACTGGATACTCGGGCATTTCATGTTCTTGAACGCATTTTTGAACCAGCCCGGTCATCGGACGCAGGTTGATTCACCATTTTGTCATGGCAAAGCAGCAGGTCAACGACTATCTTGAAAGCCAATACAATGTTGTTGCTGATAGAGCCGATTTTGAACAAGTCCTTCAAGACTGGACAGGGCGCAGTCTTGCCTATCAATCGAAATGCAGGGGGTTTTCGCAGCATCGATACGGAAAACGGGAAAACGAGGTCATTGATCTCTTCCCTACACGCGAGCAAAGTGCACCGGTCATGGTGTATTTACATGGCGGCTACTGGCAACGTGGTGACAGGGCACTTTATAGCTTTATTGCTGAGCCGTATAACGAAATGGGCGTTAATGTGGCCATTGTCGGATATCCCTTTTCGCCTTCCGTGTCCATCTGGGAGATCATTGACAGCATAGAAGCAGCAATTCTCTGGATATGGAGAAATACTCGGGACATGGGCATGAATTCCGAACAGCTGGTCTTGGTTGGTCATTCCGCAGGCGGGCATTTGGCAACGGTCATGCAAACCTATGACTGGAAGGGTATTGAGCCTGCCATAAGCGTGAATATTTTAAATGCGGTCGTATCGGTCAGCGGTTTGTATTGGCTAGAACCCTTATGCTCGACAACCATTAATGAAAACCTGGGCCTGGATGAGCGCAGAGCCAGAAAGCTGAGCCCGACAGGTATGGAGCCTGTGGCCGATGTGCCGATAGCACTGGTTGTTGGTACTGAGGAAGGGCGTGAGTTTTTTGAACAGGCCAATCGCCTTCAGATGGCCTGGGATCAATACGGCATTCCAGTCATTCGGCAGAAGGAAAACCAGGCCGATCATTTTGACGTGGTTTATCGAATGGCTGACAAGGAAAGCAAATTGTTCAGACTGATCATGCGATTTGTCTCCTGACACATTGCCCGCCAGTCAGCAGCTGATGTCATTCTTTCGCAAGAACTCCGGTAATCCTCCTGTAAATACAACATTTTCCTGCCAATCCAGAAAGGTATACCCAGATAGTCGTGTTGGCCCCTAAATCCAGAATGCTCGTTCTCCATGGGCAGCAGATACAATCATTGATCCGACTGTTCCCCTCTCGGTATTCCGTCTTGATTACAATCGTGCGGGTATAATCAAATCAGCAAGGGCTATCCCGGAATCGGTAATTTTTACTGTTTGGCTGTATGGCCCAAAAAGTCGCTCCTTATTCCTTATCCACACCACGGACATGATGAACAGGCCCAACTTGTTTTTACTGCGCTTTGCAGTCCTCAACATTCTGGCGCTATCGCTGGTCATTGTTGGGGGAATGGAAGGATGGATCCATCGAATTGTCGAAGCCGATGTCACTCGAATCAGTTTGCTGATTGCGGTGATGTTCCTGATTGGGTGGGCAATATGCGCATATCACGTAAATCGGTGCGCCAGGGAACTCAAGCTATTGTCGGGTAATGAATCGAACCTGACTGAAAAATACCGGGAGTACTATGCGATGATGCAAAGAGCCTCCGTTGATTCCAGAATGACCATCTCCGAATGTCTACGCTCCAGTCTCTATTCAAGGATCAGCATAGTCCGCCTGATCGCGAACAATCTGGTTATTTTTGGATTGATAGGTACCGTGATCGGGTTTGTAATTGCCCTGGCCGGAGTTGATTCAAGCAAGGTAGCCGATGCCGCCTCAGTCGGCCCCATGATCTCAACCCTTATTCAGGGCATGTCTGTTGCATTGTATACCACCCTGGTGGGGGCGATTCTGCATGTATGGCTGATCATGTGCTATCAGATGCTGGCAGTAGGCACTGTCAATCTTGTTAACGCGATTATTGAATATACCCACACCTACTCACAACCGGCAAATGCTCAGAATTCTCCGAAGCAATGCTGAATCCTTACGATGACCCCGTCAATCCCGGTGATACACTATTTCGGGATGTTTTGAGTCTGGCCCTGCTTGGATTTCTTGCCGTCATCGTATTGTTGCTTCCTCATCTGGCACCAGAGCAGCAGGACCAGCCTGCTGCTGTAACGGCGAGTGGCGATGTGGTAGTCCAACTGACCTGGCCACCTGAAATGGATGCAGACATGGACCTCTGGGTCAAGGCACCCGGAGACATTTCAGTTGGCTACTCAAACAAGGGCGGAAAAATCTTCAACCTGCTTCGCGATGATCTTGGCAACAAGTTTGACTTGTCGAGTGTTAACCATGAAAGTGCTTACAGCAGGGGATTTGCCCGGGGCGAGTATGTGGTCAATGTACATTCCTATCGAATTGATCCGAAATATCCTCCTCCATTTGCAGTTGAAGTTCTGGTCAGCACAAAAACGACAAGGAATGATCAGGTTCAGGTAAGGCCAATCGTGTTTACACGTGCACTGATCCAACGGCAGGGTCATGAAGTAACGGCAGCCCGCTTCAGCCTGACGGAAAACGGGGAATTGATAGAAGACAGCATTCATAGTCTTTTCAAGCCGCTTCGCATAGATGGAACAAAGTAGTACATATGGAAAACGTACCGATACTCTATCTCTTGCAGACATTTCTCGCTGGATTGCTGGTTGCCATTGCAATCTGGTCAAGACGTAAACTCGGACCCAGAATTGCTACCGTTATAGTATTGCTTGCACTGGTGCTGGTTGGCTATTTTTCCCTGGTTAACCTACTCGGACGGCCACAGCCTTTTGAATATGCTTCGCTCAGGAATCTCGAGGAGGATGCAACGGTTATTGCGGCGAGCATTGACGAAGGCA
The DNA here is from genome assembly GCA_028285825.1 of Arenicellales bacterium. GTDB lineage: Bacteria > Pseudomonadota > Gammaproteobacteria > Arenicellales > Poriferihabitantaceae > Poriferihabitans > Poriferihabitans thioversatilis. Next base: position 9,297 of record JAPYNK010000099.1, read on the forward strand.
AGGCAATATATCTGTGGCTTCGTATTCCCGGCACAAACCAGCCCCGTTACTATCGCATGGACTGGAATCATGAGGCCGCAACATCCCTGAAACGCGCTATCGATCAGTCCTTGCGCAACAACACGTCGATTCAGCTCGATTTGGAATACGAACCTTCACTTGAAAATCGTCAAATGCCGCAGTTCTACAATTTGCCGCAACCCAGTCTACCCATGAAACCACCGCCTGAAGTGTTCGAGTATCGCAATCCTGACAGTCCCATATGACTGAATGGCAGTCAGGGCATGCAGGCATCAATGTTATCCGGTCCATCTGATATTTTCCCGTCTGTTAGAGGAACCCATTCTTGAATTCGCTTCGCTCTAGCTCATTGCCAATGCCCGATATGACACGGGGCATCCTGTGGATGATCCTATCCGGATTCATGTTCGTCACGGTTGGCGTACTGGTCAAGTTAATGGATTCGGGATTGCCGGCAATACAAAGTGCCTTTCTTCGCTACGTGTTTGGAATGATCATTATCCTTCCTCTGTTTCGCAGGATTCAGTTTAGCGGCATCAGAAAGCCGATCCTTGGCGTGTATTTGCTACGTGCCATCCTTCATGGATTTTCCGTCATGTTGTGGTTCTTTGCGATGGCCACCATACCGCTGGCAGAGGTTACTGCGATTGCATACAGTACGCCCATCTACACCACAATTGGCGCCGTGCTGGTATTCAAGGAAAAAATACGCATTCGACGAGTCATGGCGGTGGTTATCGGATTTGTCGGGACACTGGTCATTTTGCGTCCGGGGGTGGTTGAGATTTCCTTGGGCTCGCTGGCTCAGGTCGCTGCCGCCATTGGCTTTGCCGGCTCATTTATCATGGCCAAAAAACTGGTCTCGGTAGAAAGCCCGGTCAATATTCTGTTCATGTTGACAGCCGGGTGCGGTATTGCATTAATGCCTGCTGCCCTGGCGGTTTGGGTTACGCCGTCTCTGACCGATACAATTATCCTGTTCATCATCGCGTCTCTTGCAACGCTTGGTCATCATTCAATAACCCAAGCCCTGATTGCAGCACCGCTGAGTGCAACCCAGCCATTTATTTTTGTACAGATGATCTGGGCGATTGGGTTCGGTTATTTGCTGTTTCATGAAATACCCGATATCTGGGTTATTTTCGGGGGATTCATCATTATAGCTTCCACTACCTATCTCGCCCATCGGGAAAATGTGGCCCGGAAGAAGAGTAAGCCACAAGAGCAATGAACACCCCGTCAAGACATTCAGCTAAATCGACCTGGGACTATATCATTGTTGGGGCAGGTTCCGCTGGATGTGTTGTCGCCAGCCGCTTGAGCGAGAATCCGGATCACAGTGTGTTGCTGATTGAGGCCGGACCCGATGCCCGGCAGTATCTGGCGACCCGCATTCCGATTGGCTATGCCCGGACGTTCTATGATGAAGAAGTAAACTGGAAGTTTTTCACGGAACCCGAACCCGGGCTGAATGGGCGGACCAGCTATTGGCCCAAGGGCAAGGTGCTGGGAGGTTCGGGCTCGATCAACGCGATGGTGTTTTGTCGTGGTCAACAGCGAGACTATGATGAATGGGAGGCATTGGGTGCTGAGGGCTGGGGTTGGTCCAGTGTTTTGGAATACTTTAGGAAAATTGAGAGTGTACCCTTTTCAGGCAATGCATTGCGAGGCACCCATGGCCCGATCACCATTACAACGACAGAACAGGCATCACACAAACTCAACCGGTATTTTTTTGATGGATGTGGAGAACTCGGATTTGCCATGAATTCCGATTACAACGCTGATACATGTGAGGGGGTCAGCTACTACCAGACAAACATCAACAAGGGACTTCGAATATCATCGTACATTGCTTATCTGAATAACGCATGCAAACGTAAAAACCTGACAGTATTGACCAATGCAGAAGTGCTTCGACTGACATTCGAGGACAAACGCTGTACAGGTGTTCTATATCGACATAATGGGTCGCCCACACACTCAAGTGCCCGCAGTGAAATAATACTCTCTGCCGGAGCAATCGGCTCTCCGGTTATCCTTCAAAGATCAGGAGTCGGCCCCGCAAAACATCTTCGCTCTCTCGGTATTAATATCGTGAAGAATCTTCCTCAAGTTGGTCGAAACCTACAGGACCATCTTGGAATCAGTTACTTCTACCAAAGCAAAATCGGAACATTGAATAACCAATTCAATTCGATCATCGGTCGTCTACGGATCGGTCTGGCTTATTTTTTGCTGAGACGTGGACCACTCAGCACAAGTATTAATCAGTCCGGTGGATTTGTCCGTTCTTCTTCCGAAAGAGCCTATCCCAATGTTCAGCTGTATTTGCAGGCACTGACTTATCTTGACAGTCCACCCGGGTCACGCCCAATGATCAACCTTGATCGGTTTTCCGGTTTCAGCATCGGCACGTCGCAATGCAGGCCCACGAGTCGGGGGAGAGTTTTCATCAAGTCGGACGCTTTACCGGTTTCACCGATTATCGAACCGAATTATCTTTCCACCCAGCACGATAGAGATGAAGCTCTGGAATCAGCCAGGTTGATTCGTGAAATAGCATCCACGGAATCCATGCGTAGCGTGATTGAACATGAAATCAGACCGGGTGAATCACTGCAAAGTGACGATGAACTAATGGAAGATTATCGAAATCGTTCGGACACCGTATTTCACCCATCGTGCACATGCAGAATTGGGAAAAGG